>CAJKZP010000048.1:0-14472 GCA_905204415.1 uncultured Collinsella sp.
GATGCCAAGGTGCGCCTGGCCCAGACGAGCGAGCGCCTGCGTTCGCTGAAGGGCCGTGTGCCCGATCTGGAGCATCGCCTGGAGGGCATCGACCGCCGTATCCGTGGAACACGCCAGGCCTCGCGCTCGCTCGAATTGCTGCGCCTGCGCGTCGATCCCATGCACGAGCGCTATTCGGCCCTGCTGGAGCGCGCGTCGGATTGGGCCTCGCGTCTGCGTGACCAGGCTTCGCTCGAGGAGGCTGACTCGGCCTCGCTTAAGAAGACCATTGAGGACGCCAAGGCCGAGGTCTCCCGCGCCAAGGAGCGGGTCGATGCCGCCACCGCGACGCAAAACGAGTTTAAGGTCGCTCGCGGCAAGCTCGAGGTGCAGGTAGAGGCGGCTATCAAGGCCATTACCGCCGATGGCACCACGGTGCTCGAGGAGGCGCTCATGCTTCCTGCGCCCACCGACCGTGACGCTGCCGAGCGTGAGCTCAACCAGCTCGTGCGCCAGATCAACAACCTGGGCCCTGTGAACCAGGTTGCCATGGAGGAGTACGAGCAGCTCAAGCGCCGCGCCGATTACATCGAGGAGCAGCTGGCCGATCTGGAGAGCGCGCGCAAGGCGCTCACCAAGATCACCGTGGCCATTGACCGTAAGATGCGCAAGGCCTTCCTGGTGACCTTCGAGAAGGTCGATGCGAACTTCCGCGAGATCTTCGCCATGCTGTTCCCGGGCGGTCAGGCGCATCTGGAGATGACCGACCCTGAGCATCCGGCCGAGACGGGCATCGAGGTCGTGGCGCAGCCGCGTGGCAAGCGCATCACCAAGATGATGCTCATGTCGGGCGGCGAGAAGAGCCTGACGGCGCTCGCCTTGCTCTTTGCTGTCTATCGCACGCGTACGGTGCCGTTCTATGTGCTGGACGAGGTCGAGGCGGCGCTCGATGACGCCAACCTGTCCAAGCTCATCGGCGCACTCGACGTGTTGCGTTCCGATACGCAGCTCTTGGTTATCTCGCATCAGCGCCGTACTATGGAGGACGCTGACGTCCTCTACGGCGTCTCGATGCAAGCCGACGGCGTCAGTCGCGTCGTCTCGCAAAAACTCGATCGCGAAACCGGAAAGGTCGTGAATGCATAATGGGATTCTTCGATGCTCTCTCGCGCGGACTTGAGCGCAGCCGCGAGGCCCTCAACGAGGTCTTTTACTTTGGCGGCGAGGTCGACGAGGATTTTTGGGAGGACCTAGAGGACACCCTCGTCATGGGTGACATGGGTGCCGAGGTCGCGATCCAGGTGTCCGATGACCTGCGCGATGCCGCGGCCAAGAAGAACCTTAAGACCGCCCCGCAGCTCCGTCGCGCCCTGGCCGAGCAGCTCGAGCAGCATTTTGTGCCCGTCGAGCGCGATCCGTTCGCCGACACGCCGAGTTGCGTGCTGTTTGTGGGCATTAACGGTGCCGGCAAGACCACGACGGTCGGCAAGATCGCGAGCGCCATGTCTGCCCGCGGCAAGAACGTCGTGATCGGCTCAGCCGACACCTTCCGCGCCGCCGCCATTGAGCAGCTCGATGTGTGGGGCCAGCGCGCCGGTGTCCTCGTCATCAAGCGCGACCGCGGCTCCGACCCGGCGAGCGTTTGCTACGACGTGCTCGACGAGGCCGACAAGCGCGGCAGCGACCTGGTACTTATCGACACCGCCGGTCGTCTGCACACGAGCCCCGAGCTCATGCGCGAGCTTGCCAAGGTGGTCAACGTGACGCGTAAGCGCGCCGCCAATATGGCCGCCGGCCCCATGCCCGTCTCGGTCGTCCTCGTAATCGATGCCGCAACAGGCCAAAACGGTCTGAACCAGGCGCTCGAGTTTAACGAGGCGCTGGGCCTGGACGGTATTATCATGACTAAGCTCGACGGCACGGCTAAGGGCGGCATCGCCATGGCTGTGGCCGAGAAGCTCAAGCTCCCGATCCTGCGCGTGGGCGTGGGCGAGCAGGTTGATGACCTGCAGGAGTTCAATGCCAAAGATTTCTGCCGCGCCCTGGTGGGCGAGTCCAACTAAGGAGTGACTAGTGTTTGATTCTCTGAGCGATCGCCTCAACGACACATTTGACCGCCTGCGTGGCAAGGGTAAGCTGTCCGAGGCCGATATTACTTCTGCCATGCGCGACATTCGCATGGCGCTGCTCGAGGCCGACGTCAACTTCAAGGTCGTCAAGGAGTTCGTCGCCAAGACCAAGGAGCGCTGCATGACCGCCGAGGTCATGGAGTCGCTGTCGCCGGCGCAAAACGTCGTCAAGATCGTGCTCGACGAGCTCACCGAGATGCTCGGCTCCACCGAGAGCAAGCTCGTCTTTAGCAACCGCATTCCCAATGTCATCATGCTCGTGGGCCTTCAGGGCTCCGGTAAAACCACGGCAGCTGTAAAGCTGGCCTACCTGCTCAAGAAGCAGGGCCGCTCGCCGCTGCTCGCCGCGTGCGACGTCTACCGTCCCGCCGCCGCCGACCAGCTGGCCACGCTCGGTGGAGAGATCGGCGTACCGGTCTTCCGTGGTGACGGCGAGCACCCGGTCGATATCGCCAAAGGCGCCATCCAGGAGGCCGTCGACCACCTGCGCGACGTGGTCATCGTCGATACCGCCGGTCGTCTGCAGATCGACGAGCAGATGATGCAGGAGGCCGTCGACATCAAGAAGGCCGTCAAGCCCGACCAGGTGCTGATGGTCGTCGATGCCATGACCGGCCAGGATATCGTCAACGTCGTCTCGACCTTCGCCGATCGCACCGACTTTGATGGCGTGATTATCTCCAAGCTCGACGGTGACGCCCGTGGCGGTGGCGCACTTTCGGTGCGTCAAGTGACCGGCAAGCCCATCAAGTTTGTGAGCATGGGCGAGAAACCCGATTCGCTGGAGCCGTTCTACCCCGACCGTATGGCCAAGCGCATCTTAGGCATGGGCGACGTCGTCGGCATCATCGAGAAGGCCCAGGAGGCAGCCGATGCAGAGCAGCTTGAGGCTGCCGAGCGTATGCTGCGCGAGGGCTTTACCATGAACGATATGCTCGACCAGATGAAGGCCGTCAAGAAGATGGGCGGCATGAAGGGTATCTTGGGCATGCTCCCTGGTGGCCAGCGTGCACTCAACCAGATGGGCGGCAACCTGGACGAGGGCATCTTCGATAAGAACGAGGCCATCATCATGTCGATGACCAAGGAGGAGCGCCTGCGTCCCTCCATCATCAACGGCCAGCGTCGCGCCCGCATTGCCAAGGGAGCCGGCGTGACCCCCACCGAGGTCAACAGCCTTATGAAGCAGTGGGGCGAGATGAATAAGATGATGGGCCGCATGCGCACGATGGCCAATCAGGCACAGGCCGGCGGCAAGAAGGGCAAAAAGGGTAAGAAGGGCAAGAAGATGCGCATGCCCAATATCCCTGGCCTGGACGCTATGGGTCTGGGCGGCATGGGCGGCCTGGGTACGGGCGGTCCCAAGTCCGATATGGAGCTGCTGCGCCAGATGGAAGCGCAGATGCGTAATAAGAAATAGGGCTGTAATTCCAGCTTGATATGGCAAAGGCCACTCGGAAGCTCCCGGGTGGCCTTTGTTGTTGGTTTCGGTTGTTGGGTTGCGTTCGGCGTCGCTCCCCGAGCTCGCGGTGCCGTGCCGTTAGTGGCAGCCGCAGCCCTCGTGGCCCTCGTGCTCGCGATGACCGTGGCAGCTGCAGGACTCGCCATGTTCGTGGGCGTGGTCATGGCCGTGGCAGCCGCACGTGGCCTCGCCGTTCTGTGCGAGCGTGCCGGCGATAAGGGCCTCGACGCAGGCGTCGCAGCTGCCCTGGGCACCTGCGTATACCGTGATGCCGGCTTGGGCAAGCGCGTTGATAGCGCCGCCGCCGATGCCGCCGCAGATGAGCGTGTCCACGCCGCCGTTGGCGAGCAGGCCCGCCAGGGCGCCGTGGCCGGTGCCGCCGGTGCCCACGACCTGCTCGCTGAGTACCTTGCCGTCCTGAACGTCGTAGATCTTGAACTGCTCGCTGCGGCCAAAGTGCATAAAGATGTTGCCGTTGTCGTACGTCGTTGCCACCCTCATGGTGTCGACCTCCTTTGCTGGCCATGCGGCCGTCGTCGTGGTAATGGGGGAGTACGCGATGCTGCCGCCTTCGATGCTGAGTGCCCGTCCATTGACCAGCGCGTTTGCCACCTTGCGATGTGCGCGGCTGCAGATGGCCGCCACGGTGGCACGAGCGATACCCATGTGCTGGGCGACTGCCTCTTGGTTAAGGCCTTCCAGGTCGCACAGGCGCAGCACCTCGAGTTCGTCGATCGTCATGTCGATGGCGTCTCCGCTGGCAAGGCCGTCGGGGGTAAAGCCGCGATATTCGGGAATGATCCCAACGCGGCGCAATTTTTCGCGTCTTCCTGCCATACGCTCTCCAAATCTGACATATGTCAACAATAGAATAGCGAACGTGCGGATTTGCGCAAGGTATTTCTGGCATATGTCAGAAAGTGAGGGCTTATGTTTGGGCTGTGGGGCCGCGTGCGCCTGGGCTACAATGAATCTCGCTTATAGGCGACTGACAGGAGGGTCAATGAGCAAGGCTGATCAACAGTTTGTAGCCATGTGCCGCGATATTTTGGACCATGGCACCACCACCGAGGGGCAAAAGGTCCGACCGGTGTGGGAGGACGGCACCCCTGCCTATACCATTAAAAACTTTGGTGTCACGGCGCGCTACGACCTGCGCGAGGAGTTCCCGGCGCTCACGTTGCGCCGTACGGCGCTCAAGTCTGCCATGGACGAGATCCTGTGGATCTATCAAAAGAAGTCCAATAACGTGCATGACCTCAACAGCCATATCTGGGATGAGTGGGCCGACGAGACCGGCTCCATCGGCAAAGCCTACGGGTATCAGATTGGGCAGAAGAGCCATTATGCCGAGGGTGACTTCGATCAGATGGACCGTGTACTGTACGATCTTAAGCATACGCCGTACAGCCGCCGCATTATGACGAACACCTATGTGTTTAGCGACCTGTCCGAGATGCACCTGTATCCGTGCGCCTACAGCGTGACGTATAACGTGACGCAGCGCCCGCAGGACGACAAGCCGACGCTCAACATGATTCTCAACCAGCGCAGCCAGGATATTTTGGCCGCGAACAACTGGAATGTGTGCCAGTACGCCATTTTGCTCATGATGGTGGCGCAGTCGGTCGATATGATCGCTGGCGAGCTGCTGCACGTGATCGCCGATGCCCACATTTACGACCGGCATGTCGATATCGTCCGCGAGCTTATCGAGCGTCCGCAGTTTGCGGCGCCTAAGGTAACGCTTAACCCCGACGTGCACGATTTCTATGCGTTTACGACCGACGACCTGATTGTGGAGGGCTACGAGCACGGTCCGCAGGTCAAGAACATTCCCATTGCGGTGTAGGTGGTGCTCATGACGTGTAAGCTATCTGCTATCGTTGCCGTGTGTGACGATTGGGGCATTGGGTACGAGGGCGACATGGTGGTGTCCAATCGCGCCGACATGCGTCATTTTGTGGCCTGCACCAAGGGCTGCCCGGTCATCATGGGGCGCAAGACGCTGCTGAGTTTTCCCGGTGGGCGTCCACTCAAGAACCGTCGCAATATCGTGCTTACCCGCGACGAGGATTTTGCTGTCGAGGGCGTCGACGTGGTGCATAGCATCGACGAGGCTCTCGCCGCGGTTGCCGATGAGCCCGTTGCGTGGGTGATCGGCGGCGGCGATGTCTATCGGCAGTTTTTGCCGTATTGCGCCGAGGCCGAGGTCACGCACAACCATTGCACTCATGCCGTGGACACGTACTTTCCCGATTTGGACGCCGATCCCGCGTGGGAGATTGCGTGGCGTGGCAGTGTTGCCACGATTGCCTCGGGCGAGGGCGACGAGGGTGTCGATTATGAGTTCGTGACGTATCGTTGCGTTGAGGCGTAAATCGCCTGGCGTGAACGGTATTATCGGGTTGATTGAATGTATGGGGCGGCGCTTAGCGTCGCCTCGTTTGGTATAGATGTGCTGTAAAGAAGGGTGCGGGCAGGCTGCTATGACTGATGCCGTTGTGGTTCTGCGAATCGATTCGCTTACGGATGAGCGGCTCGACGCCTACGTGCGACTGACCGAGCGCGAGCTTCGCTGCGTGCTGGAGCCCCAAAAGGGTATCTTTATCGCTGAGAGTGCCAAGGTTATCGAGCGCGCGGTGCGTGCCGGATACCAGCCGGTGAGCTTTCTTTTGGGCGAACGCTGGCTCGATCAGATGATGCCGCTGTTTGAGCGCCTGGTTGTGCGCGAGGGCGCAGGTCCGGTTCCTGTGTTCGTTGCCTCCATGGAGCTCATGGAGCAATTGACGGGCTTTAACGTGACGCGCGGCGCGCTCGCGGCATTCCGCCGTCCACGTCAGATTCCGGTAGCCGAGTTCTTGGGTGGCGTCGTCGAGGCGGCGGGGGAGCGCCCGGTGCGCGTGTGCGTGCTCGAGGGCATTGTCGACCACACCAACGTCGGCGCGATTTTCCGCTCGGCGGCTGCGCTGAACGTCGATGGCATTTTGGTGAGCCCTACGTGCTGCGATCCGCTGTACCGTCGCTCGGCCCGCGTGAGCATGGGCACGGTGTTCCAGGTGCCCTGGACACGCATTGGCAGCGAGGCGCGCGTATGGCCGCATGATGGGCTGGCGGCGCTACACGATGCCGGCTTTTCGTGTGCCGCCATGGCATTGACGGATGATTCGGTGTCGTTGGACGATCCCGCGCTGCAGGAGATTGACCGCCTGGCAATCTTTATGGGCACCGAGGGTGCTGGCTTGGGCGCCAAGACCATTGCGGGCTGTGACCGAGCCGTGCGAATTCCGATGGCGCACGGGGTCGATTCGCTCAACGTGGCCGCGGCAAGTGCTGTCGCCTTTTGGCAGCTGTGTCCGCATGTGAGCAATGAGTATCACTACCAGCCGGGTTTGTATCACTAAACAGATATTTCGCACCGGGCTGTGGTTCGGGGCGTTTCGGCCGACGCTGGTCGGTGCTAAGCTGGTGTCGGCTTTGGTCTTAAATTGCCGTTTTGTTGTATGACGTACGCTAGTGGGGAGGGCGTGTGGCTAAGAAATCTACGGCTATCGATGTAACGCAGGGTGTCATTTGGCAGCAGCTGCTGTCGCTGTGCGTTCCCATTTTCTTTAGTTCGTTCTTTCAGCAGGCATACACGCTTATCGGTACCTATATCGTCGGTCAGTTTGGCGGCAAGCTCGCGCTGGGTGGCATTCAGGCCACGATGGTGCTTACAGAGCTCTGCATCGGCTTTTGTGTCGGCGTCGGTGCCGGCTGCGCGGTCATTACGGGCCAGTTTTTTGGCCAACACGATGACGAGCGCCTGAGCCGATCGGTCCATACGGCTATGACGCTCGCGCTGGTGGGCGGTATCGTTTTCTCGATTCTTGGCATAGTGTTCGTTGAGCCCATGCTGGTACTTATGAACACACCGCATGAACTATTGGCCGAGGGCGTGGCCTATGCTCGTTGCTATTTTGCCGCCATGGTTGCGGCGCTGCTGCTCAATATGGGAACGGCATTGCTGCGCGCCGTGGGCGACACGCGCGGGCCTGCTGTGATCATCGCTTCCGGCTGCCTTGTTAATGCGGTGCTGGATGTCATCTTCGTTGCCGTGCTTCATATGGAGGCTTTGGGCTGCGGCATCGCGGTGGCGCTGACCATTTGCTCCAACGCCACGATGATCGTGATTCGTATGATGCGCGCACCGGGTGCGTGGCGGCTTTCACTGTCCAAACTCGGCATTGATCCGGGTATTTGTAAGAGCATGATCTCGTGTGGTCTGCCGCTTGGCTTTCAGTCTGCTGCGTATTCGATTTCCAACGTTTTGATTCAGGTGTCGGTCAACTCGTTTGGCGCCGATGTCACCACGGCTTGGGGTCTTTCGGGCCGCCTGGATGGCATTGTCTGGATGGTTACCGAGGCGCTTGGCGTGTCGATCACCACGTTCTCGGCGCAGAACTTCGGCGCGCGCAACTACGAGCGCATGCGCAAGGGCTACCATACGTCGCTCGTGCTGTCGTTTATGCTCATTGGTGGCCTGTCTGCCGTGCTGCTGGTATTCTCGGGTCCGCTGTCTCGTCTGTTTGTCGACGATGCTTCGATTTCGGCGTACACCACGACCATCCTCCACTTCATTGCGCCGTTCTATGCGATTTTCTCGATTATCGAGAACGCGTCGGGATCCATTCGCGGCGCCGGCGTGAGCTTGCAGCCCATGCTGCTCACGATTTTTGGCACCGTCGTGCTCAGGGTGATCTGGGTGTTTGCGATTATGCCGTTCGATCCGTCGCTTGAGCACCTGCTGTTGGTTTACCCCGTAACCTGGCTCATCACGGCCACGATGTTCACCATCTACCACCACAGCGGCAACTGGCTCGGCCGCGCCACCGCCAAATGATCCCTTGGGGGCGGAGGAAAACGGATCATTTCTCTCCGTCGTGATGTCGATGATCCGTTTTCCTCCGTCCCCTTTGGATCAATTAGTATTCGATGCCTTGACGGGCTAGGAGGCCTTCGTCGAAGTAGTGTTTGACGGGGCTCATTTCGGTGACTAGGTCGGCGAGGTCCGCGAGAGGCAGCAGCCCGCGGCCGGTGAGCACGAGCTCCGTGGTGGCAGGCTTCAGCGCGATCAGTCCCTCCACATCCTCGCGCGTCACGAATCCGCGGCGCATCGCTTCGCCGAGTTCGTCCAAAATCAGAACGTCGACCTGTGATATCTGCTCGCGTGCGAGCTCCATGATCTGCTCGGCGCAGGCCTCGGGTGTGTCGCGATCGGCCTGTACAATGCGCAGTCCCAGGCGCGGCGCGGCGTCGTGCTCGGCGCAGTGCAGCTTCTTGGCAAACTGCAGCATGAGTACGTCGAGCCCATAACCTTTGGCGCGCATCGCCAATCCCAGCGCAGCCGTGGTTTTGCCCTTGCCGTCGCCCGTATAGATCTGAACCTTGCCGACTTCAAGTGATGCCATCTCTGTCCTTTCGTGCCCGGCGTCGGTTTATCGCCGTCCGGGTTGGGTATTCTAGTTAGCATTATCAACCCCAGTAGATGGAGTTCAAGCAGATGGAGATGGATGACAACAAACGTAGACGGAATATGATCCTCTACGTGCTCATCGCCTTCGTCGTCTACCTCGTGCTCTCGACCGTTCTGTTCCCCAACATCGGTCACACGCAGCAGATTACGAAGACCGATTACTCGACGTTTGTCAAAGCGCTCGATAAGAAGAGCGTTGACAAGGTTGAGTACAACACGGACGATTACACGATTTATTACACCAAGAAGGGCGAGGACGAGAACATCGCCTACAAGACGACCGGTGTGCCGAATGATGCGGGCTTTACCGATCGCGTGCTTGAATCTGGCGCCTCGCTTGAGTCGGTCGTTCCCGATAAGAACTCGGGTCTGATGACCTACTACCTGCTCACCCTCATTCTTCCCATGGCGATTTTCTTCCTCATCGGCTGGTGGCTCAACCGCCGTATGAAGAAGGCCATGGGCGATGACGGTCCGTCGATGAACTTTGGCGGTGGTGGCTTTGGCGGCGGCGGACTGGGTAAGTCCGGCGCTCGCGTTATCGCCTCCAAAGATGTGGGCGTGACCTTTAAGGATGTTGCAGGCCAGGAAGAGGCCAAGGAATCCCTTAAGGAGGTCGTCGACTTTCTGGAGAAGCCGCAGCGCTACGAGGAAATTGGCGCCAAGCTGCCGCGCGGTGCCCTCCTTGTCGGCCCTCCGGGTACCGGTAAAACCCTGCTCGCCAAGGCCGTTGCCGGTGAGGCGGGCGTTCCGTTCTTTAGCATTTCGGGTTCTGAGTTCGTCGAGATGTTTGTCGGCCGCGGCGCCGCCAAGGTTCGCGACCTGTTTAAGCAGGCCAAGGAAAAGGCCCCGTGTATTGTGTTTATCGACGAGATCGATACCATCGGCAAAAAGCGTGACGGCGGCGGCTTTAGCGGCAACGACGAGCGCGAGCAAACGCTCAACCAGTTGCTGACCGAGATGGACGGCTTCGATAACCACAAGGGCATCGTCGTCCTCGCCGCTACCAACCGCCCCGACAGCCTTGACCCGGCCTTGCTGCGCCCCGGTCGTTTTGACCGCCGCATCCCCGTCGAGCTGCCCGACCTGACCGGCCGTAAGAACATCCTCGAGCTGCATGCGAAGAGCGTGAAGACGCAGCCACCGATCGACCTGTCCGCGATTGCCCGCGCCACGCCCGGCGCCTCGGGCGCCGACCTGGCCAACATCATCAACGAGGGCGCCCTGCGAGCCGTCCGTGAGGGTCGCAAGCGTGCCACGCAGGACGATTTTGAGGAGTCGGTGGAGGTCGTCATCGCCGGTCAGCAGCGTAAGTCTACGGTGCTGTCCGACCACGAGAAACAGGTCGTTTCTTACCACGAGATCGGCCATGCCATCGTTGCCGCTCGCCAGAAGGGCTCTGCGCCGGTCACGAAGATCACCATCGTGCCGCGTACGAGCGGTGCTCTGGGCTACACCATGCAGGTCGAGGAGGATGAGCGCTTCCTGACCACACGCCAGGAGGTCCTGGACAAGCTCGCCGTCTATTGCGGTGGCCGTGCAGCCGAGGAGCTCATCTTTGGTGAGATGACGACCGGCGCCGCCAACGATATCGAGCAGGCCACCAAGCTCGCCCGCAATATGGTGACGCGCTTTGGTATGTCCGATGAGTTTGGCATGATGGCGCTCGGTACCGTTCAGAATGCGTACCTCAACCAGGACACGTCGCTCACCTGCGCCCCCGGTACGGCCGAGCGCGTGGACGCGATTGTCGCCAAGCTGATCGAGGACGCGCACGACCGCGCTCTGCAGATCCTGAAGGAGAACAAGTTCAAGCTCCACGAGCTGGCTCGTTATCTGTACAAGAAGGAGACGATCACGGGCGAGGAGTTCATGAATCTCCTCACGCGCGAGAATCCGCTGATGCCGAAGCAGCAGTAAGGCTGGTTACACAGCATCGAACGCCCCATTTGAGCTTCTATCTCAAATGGGGCGTTTTGCTTGGGAGGGATATGCATGAAGATCGTGGTAAGTGCCTGCTTGATGGGCGAGAGCTGCAAGTATAACGGGCTCGACAATTGCCTTCGCGAACTGGTCGAGGCCTGCGAGCGTACGGGGACCGAGGTCCTCTTGGTGTGTCCTGAGGTCTTTGGGGGTCTTCCCACGCCGCGCAAGCCGTCCGAGATTGTGAACGGCGAGGTTCGTACCTGCGAGGGCATCTCGGTTGATCGCGAATTTCGCCTGGGTGCCCAACGTGCGCTCGATATGTGCGAGCAGGCGGGCGGACCGGAAGAGATAGTCGCGTGCATCCTTCAGGACCGCAGCCCCTCGTGCGGTGCGGGTCACATCTACGACGGCACCTTTAGCGGTACGCTCACCGCGGGCAACGGTGTTTTTGTCGACCTACTCCTGCGCAATGGGTACCGTGTGATCCAAGCGAGTGAATTCGATCCCAGCATGCTGGAGCAATAAAAAAACCACCACAAAGGTGCCTGTCCCCTTTGTGGTGGTTTTGGGTTAGAGCTAGAGCGTGTGACCGTAGGTGTTGGCAGCCTTTATGGCGGCGGCGAACTTTTCGTCGGTGAAGGGCTCCGGGTTGCCCTGCTTCCACTCGTTGGTGGCGTGCGCGTGCTCGCACAGGGCAGGGATATCGGCCTCGGAAAGCCCGACCTGCTCAAGCGTCACGGGTAGCCCCATCTGCTTGTTAAAGGCGGCGTAGCGCTCGAGGTTCTCGGTATCGCCCGTATAGGCAAACAGCACCAGCACGCCCAGGCTCACGACCTCGCCGTGTAGGTAGGAGCCCTCGCGTGGAATGCTGCAGGTGGCGTTGTAGAACGCGTGCGCTACGCTCGAGTTGTAGTAGTAATCGTTCTGGTTGGTCAGGTTGGAGACGTAGCCCGTGTTGACTACGATGTCGAGCGCGATCTGTTTGACGGCTTCGGTCGACTGGTTCTGGCGTACGTCCTCAAGACCCTGGACGCCGTAGGTAAACAGCGGCTCGGAGCAGGTGTGGGCGAGTGCCAGGCCAAGACCGGCGGTGTGCTCCAAATTACCGGCGCTCGTGGCGTACTCGACCTCGGGCTGCTTGGACAGGGCATCGCCCACGCCAGCCCAGAAGTACTCCGCCGGAGCCTCGGCGATGATCTTGGGATTGATGAAGATGTGCGCGGGTCGGTTGGGGTACGAATAGCCCTCGAGCGAGCCGTCGTCGTTGTAGACAACGGCAATGGCGGTCGCGGCCGAGCAGTTGGAGCAGATCGTCGGTACGGTAAAGACGATCTTCTTGAGCTCGATGGCCGCCGTCTTGACGGTATCGAGCGCCTTGCCGCCGCCACAGGCAATGAGCACGTCAGCTTCCTGGCAGGCAGGGGAGTTTACGACCTTGGCGATATTGGCCCGCGTGCTGTTGGTGCCATAGACACGCGTCTCTAGAATCTCGACATCGGTACCCGCTAGCGCAGCTTCGATACCGGGAAGTGCTGCGGCCAGTGCCCGCTTGCCACCGATGATCGCGACCTTGGTCGCCCCGTACTCGGCCAATGCGGCGGGCAGCTCGTCAAAGCAGTCCTCACCGACGGTATAGTCGCTCATTCCAATCGTGCGCATGGCAACCTTCTTTCGCTCGATAAAGTACTTTCAGGTATTTTGCTCCAAAGCGGCTGCATCAGTCGCGAGAATTTCAAACCAAAATTCCGAACGTATAAAACCAGTGTTGAGGGTTTTTCGCCGACGCGGAACGTGCTAGCATACTCCGCATAAGCGTTGATGGGGACGAGTAGTCGGCCATCCGCATGCCACAGAGAGCGGGGAGCGCTGAGAACCCGCGCATGCGACCGATGAAAATCACCCCGGAGCTGCGGTCCCAACGGACGTGCCGCACAGGTTCGTCTTAGTAGACATCGCCGAGATGGTCGTCGATACAGGCCAGCCGAGTAACGGATGCGAGCGCGCGGTGGCGCGGGCGAGGGCATCTAAGCTGGGTGGTTAAGCGAAGAGCTTTTGCGGGCACACTGCCCGTTCTGTGGCGCTTCGTCCCAGCTTGCAGGGACGGGCGCTTTTTTGGTGCCCAGAGGGCGTGCGCGCCCACGACAAGAAAGGGGTACCGTGGCAAACGAGTACAAGCAGACGATGAATCTGCCCAAAACCGGATTTCCCATGCGTGCCGGTCTTTCCAAGTCCGAGCCCAAGCGACTCAAGGACTGGCAGGACAACAAGGTCTACGAGCAAGTTCTGAAGAAGAACGAGGGTCACAAGAAGTTCGTGCTGCACGACGGCCCTCCGTACGCGAACGGCCCGATCCACATCGGTCACGCCATGAACAAGATCTCCAAGGACATGATCAACCGTTACTGGATGATGCAGGGCTTTGAGGTTCCCTATGTCCCCGGTTGGGACTGCCACGGTCAGCCGATCGAGCACAAGGTCGAGGAGAAGCTCGGCACCGAGAAGTTCAACCAGACCTCCACGGCTAAGATTCGCGAGCTCTGCAATAAGTTCGCTGTCGAGAACATCGAGCTGCAGAAGGCCGGCTTCCGTCGCCTGGGCGTGCTCGGCGACTGGGACAACCCGTACCTGACGCTTTATCACCAGCATGACGCCGCCGACATCGAGGTCTTTAAGGCCATGTTTGACAAGGGCATGATCTATCGCGGTCACAAGCCCGTCCACTGGTGCAAGCACTGCCACACCGCGCTCGCCGAGGCCGAGATCGAGTACTCCGACGAGACGAGCCACTCCATCTTCGTGCGCTTCGAGATGACTTCCAAGCCTGCCGGCCTCGAGAACTTCGACGGCCCGGTCGACTTCATCATCTGGACGACCACGCCGTGGACCATCCCCTCCGACCAGGCAGTCTCCCTCAAGCCCGGTGCCGCTTACGTCGCCGTTGAGCACGACGGTCGCGCCGAGGTCATGCTCGAGGACCTGGCTCCCAAGTGCTGCGAGGAGTTTGGCTGGGAGTACACCCCGGTCATGGTCGACGGTAAGCCCTACGTGGTTCCCGCCGAGACATTCCACCACATCCACTACAAGCAGCCGATCTTCGACGGTGTCGAGGGCGTGGCGCTGCTGGCCGATTACGTCGGTGTCGATGACGGTACCGGTATCGTCCACAACTCGCCCGGCCACGGCGTCGACGACTACTTTGCCTGCCTCAAGGAGGGCATCACCGACATCTGCATGCCGGTCGATGACGACGGCAAGTTCTATACCGGCGAGGAGTTTGGCACCGGCGGCCCCTTCAGCGGTATGGATACCGACGAGGCCAACCCGCACATCATCGAGTTCCTGCGCAAGCGCGGCACCCTGGTCCTCGAGAAGAAGATCACGCACAGCTATCCGCACTGCTGGCGCTGCAAGCACGTTGTCCTCCTCGGAGCTACCGAGGAGTGGATGATCTCGATGGACAA
>CAJKZP010000049.1:0-13954 GCA_905204415.1 uncultured Collinsella sp.
TGGGCCGCTTAATGACCCCGAAACGTTTCAAATTGTACCAAAACGACGCCCAGCCGCTCACCGAAGAGCAGCTCGAGGCCGAGGTCGACGAGACCCTCGATGCCCTTAAGCAGCGCGATAAGCTCGATAGCAGCCGCGAGGTCGCACCGCTCGTGCCCGCCGAGGACGCGGTGCACGTCGACTCCACCGCCCACACCATCGACGAGGTCGTCCGCATTATCGAGGACCTCATCAACCAAAGGAGGTAGCCCATGCGCCTGTTTAAGCAGACGCCCGAGGATTATTACAACGCCCCCTACGACGAGTTTCCGGCGCTCATCCGCGGCACCGTCGCCGTAGTCATGGGCATCCTTTGGGTCTTCTCCAAGCTCATGTGGCGCTGGAAGGTCGAGGACAACGACCTGCTGTTTGAGCGCCAGGAAGGCCGCGGAAGCGTGGTCATCTGCAACCACACCTCGATGGCCGAGCTGCTGGCCGTGGAGACAGCGCTGTTCTTTGGCGGCCGCCGCGTGCGCCCCATCTTCAAGTCTGAGTTCGCCAAGAGCAAGATCGTGCGCTGGGCCTTTAGCCGCGTGGGCGGTATTCCCGTCGAGCGCGGCACGGCCGACATGAAGTGTCTGCGTGCCGCCCAGCATGCGCTGCAGCGCGGCGAGGACGTCTTGATCTTCCCCGAGGGCACGCGCATCCGCTCGCGCGAAATCAAGCCCGAGGTCCACGGCGGCTTTGCGCTTATCGCCCAGATGGGTAAGGCGCCCGTCAACCCGCTCGCCATCTGCGGCTGGTCCGATATCACGCCTGCGGGCAAAAAGATCATGCGGCCCAAAAAGTGCTGGATCCGTGCCGGCAAGGCCATTTCGCTATCCGATGCACCGGCCGAGCTCAAGCGCAAGGAGCGCCTGGCTTGGTTTGAGTCCGAAGCCATGAGCCGCGTCTACGCCATGCGCGATGACCTGTGCGCCGAGCACCCGGGTAGGTTCTAGCCATGGGCGAGGAAGTCATGAACACTGCCGAGGCTGTGGCCGGAAAGGCAGACGCCCCCACCATCGAAATCGCTGCCCACGCCGGCACCTGCTACGGCGTGCAACGCGCGCTCGATATGGCATTGGCGGCCGCCCCACAGGCGGGGGAGACTGCTCAGGTCCATACCCTGGGCCCGCTCATCCATAACCCCATCGTGGTGCGCGAGCTTGCCGAGGCGGGCGTCGGTCTGGCCGACACCCTGGACGATGCCGCATCGGGCACCGTGATCATCCGCGCGCACGGCGTGGTGCCCCAGGTAATCAATGCTGCTCGCGAGCGCGGCCTCGACGTGGTCGACGCCACCTGCCCCTACGTAAAAAAGGTCCACGTGGCAGCCGAGCGCCTGAAACGCGAGGGTTATCGCGTGGTCGTCGTGGGCGAGCCGGGCCATCCCGAGGTTGAGGGCATCCTGGGCCATGCCGGCGATGACGCGCAGGTCGTGAGCTGCGCCGCCGATGCGGACGCCCTGCCGCTCAAGGGCAAGGTGGGCCTCGTCGTGCAGACCACCCAAACCGCGCAGAACCTGGCCGAGGTTGTGGCTTCCATCACCCCGCGCGTGCAGGAACTTCGCGTGATCAACACCATCTGCGCCGCCACGAGTGAGCGTCAACAGGCAGCAGCCACACTTGCCAGCCGTTGCGACTGCATGGTCGTGGTGGGCGGAAAGAACTCGGGCAACACCCGCCGCTTGGCACAGATTTGCGCAAACGCCTGCGAGCGTACGTATCACATCGAGGAAGCTTCCGAGCTTCAGGCCGCGTGGTTTACCGACGCGCGCCACATCGGTATCACCGCCGGCGCTTCCACCCCGCAAGAACACATCGAACGCGCCGTTGCGCGCATCAAGGAGCTTTGCCGCTAATCATGGACCAGACCGTACCCGCATACGCCGCCGAGGTGGCCGATTACGGGCGCAGCCGCGACCCCGAGCCGGGTGAGGGCGCGCTCGTTAAAAACGTGCGCCCCGAATCGCCCGCATGGGATGTGGGTATCGAGCCGGGCATGCGCGTGCTCACGGTCAATGGCGAGCAGCTGACCGATATGATCGTGTGGCTCTGGGAGGCAGATGACGACACCGTCGAGCTGGAGGTTTTCGATCCGCGCGACGGCACCGTCACCCCCGTTGAACTCGATCGCTTTCCCGGCGAGGACTGGGGCTTGGAGTTCGATGGCCCCATCTTCGACGGCATGCGCACCTGTGTAAACGCCTGCGTGTTCTGCTTTATGACGATGCTGCCCAAGGGCGGGCGCTCCACGCTCTACATCCGCGACGACGACTACCGCCTGAGCTTTTTGCAGGGCAACTTTGTCACGCTGACCAACCTTTCCGACGAGGACGTGCAAAACGTCATCGATCGCAACATGAGTCCGATGAACGTGTCGGTCCACGCCGTGAGCCCCGATGTCCGCCGCCGTATGATGGGCCGCAACGCCCAGCGCGGCATGGACGTGCTCGAGGCCATCATGGCCGCCGGCATCGAGATTCACGCGCAGATCGTGCTGTGCCCCGGCATGAACGACGGCGAGGAGCTGGAAAAGACGCTGCGCTTTTGCGAAGAGCACGAGCAGATCACGAGCCTAGGCATCGTGCCGCTCGGCTTTACCAAGCACCAAAACCGCTTTAGCTGGTCATACAGCGACAAGCCCGAGCTGGCGCGCGAGACTATCGCCATGATCCGGCCCTTCCAGGACCGCGCATTCGAGCGATTTGGCCGCCATACCTTCCAGATGAGCGACGAGTTCTATCTGGACGCCGGCATCGATCCTCCCGAGGCAGACTTTTACGACGGCTACCCGCAGTACTACGACGGCATCGGCATGATCCGCTCCTATCTGGACGAGACCGACGATGTCCTTGCCGCCGACGCCGAGCGCCTTGCCAACGTTCGCGCTGGCATCGCCGCCCGTGGTCAACGCCTGCTGTGCCTCTCGGGTGCCAGCGCGCGCGATACGGTGGCGCGTTTTGTGGAATCGCCGCAGGGCCTTGCCGGTACCGTCACGGCCATCAAAAACCGCTACTTTGGCGGCAACGTGGACGTGACCGGACTCATCGTCGCCTGCGACATCTTGGAGCAGCTGCCGCAGGACCTGTCGGGGGTTATGCTCTTTGTGCCTAAGCTCATGTTCAACGCCGACGGTATGACCCTTGACGAGTATCATCGTGACGAATTACTCGCAAGCCTTACCGGTCGCGGCGCCGAGGTTCATGTGGTATCGACCATGCCGCATGAGCTGCTCGATACCCTGGAGCACATCCTTGGCATAACGCCCGCCAATTCAACTAACCCCACTGACCCTACCCATTAAAGGAGTGCAGATGAAACCTATCGTCGCCGTCGTCGGACGCCCCAACGTGGGCAAGTCCACGCTCGTTAACCGCCTGGCCCAGACCTCGGACGCCATCGTCCATGAGTCCCGCGGCGTCACGCGAGACCGCTCGTATCACACGGCCGATTGGAACGGCCGCGAGTTCACCATCGTCGACACGGGCGGCATCGAGCCGCTCAAGAGCGACGACGTCTTTGCCACATCCATCCGCGACCAGGCCCTCGCCGCCGCCGAGGAAGCCGCCGTCATCCTGTTTGTGGTCGACGGCCGCACTGGTGTCACCGAGGAGGACGAGTCGGTCGCCCGCATGCTCAAGCGCTGCGACAAGCCGGTCTTTCTGCTGGTGAACAAGCTCGACAACCCCGATCGCGAGAATGACAGCATCTGGGAGTTCTATTCCCTCGGCATCGGTGAGCCCACGCCGCTTTCGGCCCTGCACGGCCACGGCACGGGCGACCTGCTCGACGACATCGTGGCCCTGTTGCCCGAGGAGGAGGACGAGATCGCCGACGAGTTCCCCGATGCCCTGAATGTGGCCATCATCGGCCGCCCCAACGCCGGTAAGTCCTCGCTGTTTAACCGCATCCTGGGCGCCGACCGCTCCATCGTGTCCAACATCGCCGGCACCACGCGCGATGCCATCGACACCGTCGTCGAGCGCGACGGCAAGCACTACCGCATGGTCGACACCGCGGGTATTCGCAAGAAGAGCACCGTGTACGAGAACATCGAGTACTACTCCATGGTCCGCGGCCTGCGCGCCATCGACCGCGCCGACGTGGCGTTGCTTGTCGTCGACGCCTCCGTGGGCGTCACCGAGCAGGACCAGAAGGTCATGGGCTTGGCCATCGAGCGCGGCTGCGCCATCGTGGTGCTGCTCAACAAGTGGGATCTGCTCGACGACGACCGCAAGCGCGAGGCCTGCATGGAGACCGTCGACCGCCGTCTGGGCGTCATGGCTCCCTGGGCCCAGTACCTGCGCATCTCGGCTCTAACCGGCCGCAGCGTGGAGAAGATCTGGGCGATGGTCGACGCGGCCGAAAAGACGCGTTCGCAAAAGATCACCACCTCGCGCCTCAACACGTTCCTCACCGACCTGCGCGAGTTTGGCCACACCGTGGTGGATGGCAAGCGCCGCCTGCGTATGCACTATGTGACCCAGACGGGCGTCAACCCGCCGACGTTTACGTTCTTCGTCAACCACAGCGACCTGGTCAACGACACCTACCAGCGCTACGTGGAGAACCGCATGCGCTCGACCTTCGATTTTTCCGGCACGCCCATTCGACTCTTCTTTAGGAAGAAGGAGCAAAAGGATGCATAATCCGATTCTGCTGACCGCCATCTGCGCCGTGCTCTCGTTCTTTATCGGAGCGATTCCGTTTGGCTTGATCCTGGGCCGCGTATTCAACCACACCGACATTCGCAAGGCGGGTTCCGGCAACATCGGCACCACCAACGCCCTGCGCGTAGCCGGCCCCAAGGTGGCCGCGCTCACGCTGCTGCTCGACTGCCTTAAGGGCGCTATCTGCGTCCTTATCGCGCGTCCGCTTATCGCGGGCGTGGGCTATGGCTTCCCTGTGAGCATCATGGCGCCTGGAGCCCCCGGCGATTGGATGCTCGGCGTCATTTGCCTGGCAGCCGTGTGGGGCCACATCTTCTCGCCCTACCTCAACTTCCATGGCGGCAAGGGTATCGCCGTTGGCTTGGGCGTCATCCTCGCCTGGTACTGGCCCATCGGACTTTCGCTGCTGGGCATGTTTATCGTGGCCGTCGCCATCACCAAGTTTGTGTCGGTGGGCTCGCTTGCCGCGGCCATCGGTCTTCCCATCGCCGCCTGCGCGGTCTTTCCGTACGGCAGCCTGGGACTTAAGTTTTGTATGGCGCTGATCGGCATCACCGTGGTGTGGGCCCATCGTGCGAACATCAAAAAGCTCATGACGGGCAAGGAGTCCAAGCTATCGTTTACCAAGCGCGTCACCGAGCCCGACGATAAGTAGGAGAGAGTCATGAATGTTGCGCTGATTGGCTCCGGCTCCTGGGGAACCGCCGTCGCCGGCCTTGCCGCCGCTCGAGCCGAGCGCGTGACCATGTGGGCCCATAGCGAGCAGACGGCCGCCGGCATCAATGGCGAGCACCGTAACCCCCGGTATCTGGTGGGATATGAGCTGCCCGGCAACGTCGTCGCCACGACGGACCTGGCGCAGGCGCTCGACGGCGCCGATGCCATTATCTTCGCCGTGCCCTCCACACACCTGCGCGGCGTATGCCATCAGGCGGTACCCCGTATCGCCACCGACACCCCGGTGCTCTGCCTCACCAAGGGCATTGAGCCCGAATCCGGCCTGCTCATGAGCGAGGTCATTGCCAGCGAGATCGGCAACGAGGCACGCGTGGCGGCACTCTCGGGCCCCAACCATGCCGAGGAGATCTGCCGCGGCGGACTTTCTGCCGCCGTCATCGCCAGCAAAGATCCGCAGATAGGGGAGACCTTTAAGGACCTGCTCCTATCCACGGCCTTCCGCATCTACCTGTCGCAGGACATGACCGGCGTCGAGGTTTGCGGCGCCATGAAAAACGTCATCGCCATCGTGTGCGGCATCTCCGCCGGCACCGGCGCGGGCGACAACACGCTCGCCCTTATCATGACGCGTGGCCTGGCCGAGATCAGCCGCCTGGTACACGCCCGTGGTGGCCAGGCCATGACCTGCATGGGACTTGCCGGCATGGGCGACCTCATTGCCACCTGCACCTCGGAGCATTCGCGCAACCGCACCTTTGGCTACGAGTTTGCCCACGGAGTGTCGCTCGACGAGTACCAGACGCGCACGCACATGGTGGTCGAGGGCGCCGTTGCGGCCCGCAGCGTCAGCGAGCTCGCCCGTTCACTGGGCGTAGACATTCCGCTCACCTTTGCCGTGGAGCAAACGCTCTACAACGGTGTTACTTTGGATAGGGCGCTCGAGATTCTCACCGACCGCGTCCCATCGCAGGAGTTCTACGGACTCACCGATTAACGCAGAAAGGTTTCTACCATGGGTTCCATCAAAATCGCTCCGTCCGTCCTTTCGGCCGACATGGCCAACCTCAAGGGCGAACTCGACAAGATCGCTGGCGCAGACTACGTGCACTTCGACGTTATGGACGGACACTTTACCGGCAACCTCACCTTTGGCGTCGATATCCTCAAGGCCGTCAAGCGCTCCACCGATGTACCGGTCGACGCGCACCTGATGGTGTCGAACCCCGACGAGACGGTCGATTGGTATGCCGATGCCGGTGCCGATATGATCACCGTGCACTACGAGGCCTCCACGCACCTGCACCGCACGCTCACCCATCTGCAGCAGCGCGGCGTCAAGGCCGGCGTGGTGCTCAACCCCGCAACGCCCGTCTGCGTACTCGAGAGCATCATCGACGTTGTCGACATGGTGCTGCTGATGAGCGTGAACCCCGGCTTTGGCGGCCAGAGCTTTATCCCGGGCACTCTGCCTAAGCTGCACGAGCTTACGGCCATGTGCGAGCGCCACGGCGTGTCGCCCCTGATCGAGGTCGACGGCGGTATCTCTTCCAAGAACATCGCCGAGGTCGTCAAGGCCGGCGCCAACGTGCTCGTAGCCGGCTCCGCCGTATTTAAGTCCGAAGATCCCGCCGCCGAGGTTGCGCTTCTGCAGAAGCTGGGCAACGAGGCTGCACAGGAGGCATAAACCCTTATGACCGCAGGTCAAAACCGCATACCCGTGAATCTTGACTATGCCGCCTCGACGCCCATGCGCGCCGAGGCGCTCCTTGCGCAGCGCGAATATGACGACAGCGAGCTTGCCGGCGTGAACCCCAACTCGCTGCATTCGCTCGGCCGCAAGGCCGCCGCGCGCCTGGAGGTGGCACGTCGCGAGATTGCCCGTAGCTTTGGCGCGCGCGTTCGCCCGTCCGAGATCATCCTTACCAACGGCGGCACCGAGGCCAACCAGTTGGCGCTCCTCGGTCTTGCCGAGGGCGCTCGTCAGCGCGACCGCAAGCGTAACCGCGTGATCGTATCTGCCATCGAGCACGATTCGATCCTGGACAACCTGCCGCTGCTGCGCGCCGCCGGCTTTACCGTCGACCTAGTGCAGCCCTGCCGTGCGGGCTACATCGAGCTTGCCGCGCTGAGCGACTTGCTCGGCGACGACGTCGCGCTCGTGAGTATCATGATCGCCAACAACGAGACCGGCGTGGTGCAGCCTATCCGCGAGCTTGCCGCCGCCGCGCATACCGTGGGCGCCCTGTTCCACACCGATGCCATCCAGGGCTATTTGCATATTCCGCTCGATGTCACCGAGCTGGGCGTCGATGCAATGTCCGTTGCCGCGCATAAGATCGGCGGCCCTGTGGCATCCGGTGCGCTCTACCTTAAGAACCGCACGCCGCTGCGCCCCCGAATCTTTGGCGGCGGACAGGAAGCCGGACGACGTGCCGGCACGCAGGACCTGCGCACGCAGCTCGCCTTTGCCGCTGCCGCCTGCACGCTGACGCCCCATGTGGCCGAGGAGCGTGAGAAGCTGCAAGCCCTTTCCGACAAGCTCTACGCCACGCTTACGGCCCATTCGCGCATTCACGCCACGATGGGCGACTATGCGCATGCCGACCGTCTGCCCGGCATGGTATCGATCTACATTGACGGCATGGACTCCGAGGAGCTCATCATCAAGCTCGACGCCGCCGGCTTTGAGGTGTCGGCAGGCTCGGCATGCTCGAGCGGCAGCATGGACCCCAGCCACGTTTTGAGCGCGATGGGCATCGGTCGCGAGCAGGCGTTGGGCGCATTGCGCATCTCCTTCGATGACCGTGTGAATCCGGGCGATCTGGACGACTTTGCCCAGGCGCTGCTGTCGATCGTGGGTGCCGCATGATCGTCGCCGAACTCGAGCGCGCACTGCTGGCACGCTATCCCATGACGGACGCCGAGGGTTGGGATCATGTAGGCTTATCCGTCGGCGACCCCGACGACGAGATCCGCGGCGTTGCCTGCGCGCTCGACGCGACCGAGGCCAACGTGCATCGCGCTCTCGAGGCCGGCGCCAACGTGTTGCTGACGCATCATCCCATCTATATCAAGGCGCCCGAGGCCTTTTGTCCGGCCGCATCCGCGCGTCCCCAGTGCAGCGCTGCGCTGTACGAGGCAGCTCGTTGCGGCGTGAGCATCATCTCGCTTCACACCAACCTGGACCGCTCGCATGAGGCTCGCGTTTGCCTAAGTGAGCTGTTGGACGCCGCGCCCGCAAGCTCGCTGGAGCACGTGGACGACCCCGAAGCGACCGGCCTGGGCGCGCTTGCAACGCTGAACGACCCCTGCAGCCTGCGTAACCTTGCCGCGCGCGCCGCAGCGGCGTTTGGCAGCGACCCCCGCGTATGGGGCAAGGCCGATTACCCGTGCCGGACCGTTGCCATTCTGGGCGGCTCCCTGGGTGACTTTGGAGAGCTTGCCATCGCCGCGGGCGCGGACGTTGTCGTGACGGGCGAGGCGGGCTATCACGTGGCGCAGGACCTCGCTCTGCGCGGTCTGGGCATCATCCTGCTCGGCCATGACCGCTCCGAGGAGCCGTTCGTTGATATATTGATGAACTCTGCAGTTGACGCCGGGGTCGGCCCCCGTCATGCGATTAAAATACTGAACCCTTGCCAATGGTGGACTGTGACAAAAGGAGAGAACTTATGAGCGCCGGCGCTACGCTACTCAAGCTGCAACAGATCGATTTGGAGCTCGCCCGCAACAAGAGCGAACTTGCCAATATGCCGGAGCTCAAGGAGCTCGCCTCCAAGCGCAAGACCTATGTAAAGCTTAAATCCGAGATGACCAAGCTCTACGCCCAGCGCAAGGACCTGGACATTGAGCTGGACGACCTCAATACCACCGAGATTCAGACCAATAACGCCATCGAGGCCGCCAAGAAGCGCCACGTTGACGGCTCTGACTACCGCGAGGTTCAGGACCTGGAGAACGAACTCGCCACCCTGGCCAAGCGTCTGGACAAAATCGAGCACACCCGCAAAGATGTCGTCGTCGCCCACAAGGAGGCGCTCGACCGCGAGGCCCGTGCGCAGGCCATCATCGCCAAGTTCGAAGAGGGCGTAAAGGCCGACACCAAGGCCGCCCGCGCCAAGGCAGCCGACCTCCAGGCCCAGATCGATGCCGCCACCAAGGAGCGCACCGCACTGGCCGCTACGCTTCCGACTGACGTGCTCACCGATTACGAGCGCCTGCTCAAGCAGTTCCGCGGCCTGGCAGTCGAGACCATCAAGGGTAACATCCCCACGGTCTGCCACACCGCGCTGCAGGCGTCGTCCATGAGCGACCTCAACCACGACGGTAGCGAGATCACGCACTGCCCGTACTGCCACCGCCTGCTCGTGCTCCCCAGCAAGGAAGCCTAACGATGACGGCAGCACCCAACAATTCAATGCAACTTGAGGGAAAAACGATCCTGCTGGGCATTACCGGCGGGATCGCCGCCTATAAGTCGTGCAATATCGTGCGCCTGCTGCAAAAGCGCGGCGCGCACGTCAAGGTCGTCATGAGTGAGCATGCCACCGAGTTTGTGGGCCCGCTCACCTTCCGTGCGCTCACCCACGAACCCGTTGCCGTGGGTCTGTTTGACGACCCCTCCGACCCCATCCACCACATTTCGCTGGCGCAGGAGCCCGATCTGGTGGTCGTGGCGCCCGCGACGGCCAATATCATCGCCAAGATGGCAAACGGTATCGCCGACGACCTCATCTCCACCACGCTGCTTGCCACACCGCGACCCATCGTGGTCGCACCCGCCATGAACAACGGTATGTGGAAGGCGCCGGCGACGCAGGCCAATATGGCCACGCTGCGCGAGCGCGGTGTCCATGTGGTGGGGCCCGGCAGCGGCTACCTTGCCTGCGGTGACGTGGACACGGGACGCATGAGCGAGCCCGAGGACATCGTCGAGGCCGTCTGCGAGGTGCTCAACCCCGCCCCGCAAGACCTGGCGGGCAAACGCATCGTGATCACTGCCGGCCCCACGCACGAGCCAATCGACCCGGTGCGCTTTATTGGCAACCGGTCGTCGGGCAAGATGGGCATCGCCCTGGCGGGGGAGGCCGCTCGCCGCGGTGCCGAGGTCACGCTTGTGCTGGGACCGACATCGCTCGACGTGAGCCGCGGCGTGGAGTGCGTGCGCGTGCAGACCGCAGCAGAGATGCTACAGGCGGCTCTGAGCGCCTTTCAGACGGCCGATGCGGCCATTTGCGCGGCCGCCGTCGCCGACTACACGCCTGCCGCCCCTGCGGACCACAAACTCAAAAAGGCCAACGAGCGCCTGGACCGCATCGAACTGGTCGAGACGGTCGATATTTTGGCTGAGCTCTCGCGCCAGAAGGGGGAGCGGTGCGTGATCGGCTTTGCGGCCGAGACCGATAACGTCGTGGAGTACGCGCAGCGAAAGCTCGCCCACAAGGGTTGCGATGCCATTATCGCCAACGATGTCTCGCGCGCCGATTCGGGCTTTGGAACCGATACCAACAAGGCCTGGATTGTGAGCACAGCGGGCACGCAAGAACTCCCCGTGCTAACAAAACCCCAGCTCGCAGATACAATTTTGGACTTGCTTCAAAATATTTAAAAAAGTTCTTGCACAAGGGCAAAGTTTCGGGTTAGTATACTCCCTGTTGCGAGCGAGAGCAGAGCAACAAACAAAAGCTTCGGGACGTGGCGCAGCTTGGTAGCGCACTTGACTGGGGGTCAAGGGGTCGCTGGTTCGAATCCAGTCGTCCCGACCAGAAGTTTGCAGGTCAGGCACCTAGTGCCTGACCTTTTTTGTTTTAAGCAATTGCTTAATTTTGATTAAGCAACAGGGTGCTAAAAATCTACCTACGCGATATTCGCCTTTTGCGGCTACTTGCGCGTTTTGCACGCGCTTGAGCCGATTTATTAACGCGATATGAATCTACATACGCGTAGCTGGTATACAGCCGAGTACGGGCTGTATTTATCGCGGCGATTTACACAGATATAGCGACTGTAACGGACAAGCGTGTCGCTGTATTTATTCCAGTAGTTCACTTGACCGGCGGACAAGTGAGCGATTGCAACGATATGCCAACCAGGATGGGCTCCATACGAAGGAGCCGCAGAGATAATGGCGGGCGGCAGGCGCTCTGAGAGCCGCTGTACGACCCCATTTCTACTCAAACCGATAACCATGCTTCAAGACGAGAATCGTTCGTTTGGTTGCCAAATGAAAAGCCCGCGCAGAATCGCACGGGCTTTTCATTGGTTGCAGATGAGGCTAAAAGCAGAAGGCGGGGAACACGCAGTAGATGTTCGTCGCGCTGTAGTAGTCATAGCTGCCGTTGCTGTGGACACAGCGGAAGGACGCGAAGTTGCTCGGATGCACGGAGCGAGTCCAGTGATAGCTGCTCGACGAAGCACTGGAATAGTTCGACGTTGTCACGCCCTTGGATTTGTAGTACTCGTACTGGGCGCCGTCAGACTGGAGGTCACCGTAGACTTCAGTCATCGAGAGCAGGAAGACCTTGTCAGTCGTGGCCGAGGGGGTGCCTGCCTTGCCGTCGCCCAGGTTGTCGGTCATCTTCGTGACGGACTTCACCTTGGACTGGAGTTAAATAGGCAAAAGCGACCAGAGGTCGCCGGTATTGAGGAGGCCGCGGAGTGCGGACTTCTCCCAGCCGCCGGCGTGCGTGTTCGTGGCGTTTATTCTCTGTAGGGCCGGGGCATTGTTGGTCGCCTCGAACGTAAGCCCCGCCTTGCCTGAGCCATCAGCAAAAATTAAGATAAGACCGTGTATGACCAATATGAACTTGAGCATATTCCGTCCGTATTCATACTGGATGATCAAGGAAACATCATCGGCTTATCCGAAGGAGAGGAAGAACCTCTTGCCTTATTAAAGAAATACGCCAAATACAACGGATATAAAGCGGAAGGAGGCGACATCAAGTAACTATCAAAGGCCAGATTAAGGAGCCAGCCATGAAGAAATGCCTGCCCTCCATCGTCTCAGCAGCTCTTTGCCTCTCCTTTGTCATGACACCATTTGTGCCCGTTGCGGCAGCCTATGCCGACGAGGGGTCTCCCGCCGAGAGCAGCGAGATCTACGTCGGAGACAACTACGACGAAAAATACGATATATCCCTTTTTGAGCGCGGACGCTGCACGGATTCATATTCCAAGGCGTGGTGCGATTCTCACGGATTTGCAAATAACCGCACCGTCCCTCACAAGGTCAAGCTGAACGCGACGGAGGAGGCTTGCCTGCGCGATCCCTACCTTGCTGGCACCGCTGAAGTTATCGCCGGTCTCGTGACAACCGGTCCTGGCGGCGACTTGTTTGCAACCGCAATGAGATCGTACCGACTTTTCACTTGCATGTTCTGAAAGGAAGTTGCCATGTTGTCGCAAAATCAATCGAGATACTTGACCACAATCGGCTTTGCCCTGCTTGCATTACTCTTTGCTAGCGACCTTTTGCTGAAACCGCCCAAGGAACTCGTTTTGCTTGCCATAGACTGCATTTCCGCCCTTTACTTTACGGCAACCCTATTCGTCGGACTAAAGGAGAGGAAAAAAGGCGCAGTCGCCGCATCCGCCGTATGCTTGATCATAGCCATTGCCTCATTCTTTATCTGACACATTGGTGATCTAGGGGCGATATCGTAGAAATACGACCGGGAGAGCCGGGACCAGATTGCCCGGGTTGCCCGGTCGGCTCGCGCGACGGCGCGGCGGTTCCACAGAAAGCTCTCCGGACTTCACACTGTTTCTGATCGCATTGTAGACAGCCATCTCGTCTTCGCTGTCGGCGAGCACGCGGTGTGCGTCGTCGTTTTGGATGTCCAGTAAATCTCGAAGGTCCTCCATGCACCAGCGTCCGAGATTTGGCCATGCGCGTTGCGCGAGCTGATAAGTGTCGATTGCGATGTTGTAGTTAAAGTCCAGGCCAAAGCCGTCCCAGGCAGAACGGCTTTGTTTCCTTGATTATCAACTTTATCCGGACACTTCCCGCATTCATCCGTGTGTGTACGGATGAATGCGGGGCCCGATAGCCCGGCGGCCTGATCGGCAGGCCGCCGGGAACTCTCACTCCTCGATAAAAGCCGGCACTCGGTTAGTCCTGCGCATCTTGAAATCGCCAGTCTCGTGGGAGACGTAGAGAATGCCGTCCATCCCATCTCGCGATGCATATGAAAGGTGAACAGAACCGCAATCCGCTCCATCATTGTCGAGAAGATCGAACGAATTCGGGTCGCTCGTTGCGGCCAAACGACCACTCAGACAAGAGCCATCGTCATTACAGATTTGCCATTCCATGTCTTCGCCTGCAAGAATCGCCATAGACGGCCTGGTCGCGCCATCGTTGACATACATCCCGTCTATGCCAAACCCATTTTCAGCGCCATCGATGAACGACTGCTCGGACCTATACCTCGCAAATGATGCACATAGCACCATTGCAAGACAAAGTACAAAGCCAACAATCGCTATCTTTGCATAGCTCTTGCCTATCATGTCATTCACCTCCTTCGTATGTATCGAGGTATTCCTGCTTGAGCGTCTGCGAGGACGACTTGATCTTTT
>CAJKZP010000050.1:0-13763 GCA_905204415.1 uncultured Collinsella sp.
GGCGCCGTTGTCATGTGGGCGGTTATGTTGTGGCCGCTGATGAGGCTCGAACTCGCATGCTACAGCGAGTCGATAAAGCGCTGCTGGGCGGCACGTCCTGCCTCGTCCCACTTAAAGACGCCGGCGTTGTCGAGCACGTGGCCAAACACCACGCCGACCTCCTCGTGCAGGATATCGATGGCGTTGTCGGCCGTAAGCTCGTCGGCGCGGCGGGCAAAGACGTCCTCAGCCCATGCGGCGTGGCTGCGGCAAAGATCATCGCCCTCGAGCGCACCGGCAAGGTCGTAGCTGGCATCGACCTTGGCTGCCAGCAGATGCTCACGGACAGCGCCGAGCTCGGGAACCAGGCGCGGCGGAAGAATGGCCAGACCCATGACCTCGATCAGGCCGATGTTCTCCTTCTTAATGTGGTGGTACTCGGCATGCGGGTGGAACACGCCCAGCGGATGCTCGTCGGTCGTGATGTTGCAGCGAAGCGCCAGGTAGGCCTCGTAAATCTCGCCGCCGGCGTTGCCGCGGGAGTCTACGCGGCGAATGACGGGCGTCACGGTGTTGTGGGCCACGCCGTCGGCCGTGTGTGCGATGATGCCCACAGACTCATCGGACCACTCGCGCCAGGCGAGGATAATCTTCTCGGCAACGTCGAGCAGCTGAGCGCGGTCATGCGAGCGCAGGCGCAGCACCGAGAGCGGCCACTGCAGCACGGTACCGCTAACCTGATCAAATCCGGGCACGCTAAACTGCGAGACCTCGGCGGCGTGCATCATGGGGAACTCGTGCGCGCCGCCCTGGAAGTGGTCGTGCGACAAGATCGAGCCGCCCACGATGGGCAGGTCGGCGTTGGAGCCAATAAAGTAGTGCGGGAACAGGTCGACAAAGTCGAGCAGGCAGGTCAGGCCCTTGCGGTCCACGTGCATCGGGCGATGCTCGGAGCTCATAGCAATGCAGTGCTCGTTAAAATACGCATACGGGCTGTACTGGAAACCCCAGCGCTCGCCGTCGAGCTGGATGGGGATAACGCGCAGATTCTGGCGGGCGGGGTGAGCGCCGCCGTCGGCTGCGGCGGAGCGTCCGGGGTAGCCCTCGTTTTCGATGCAGAGCTGGCAGGCGGGATACTTCTCACCCGTGTTCTTGGCTACACCTGCCGCGGCGATATCGCGCGGGTCCTTCTCAGGCTTGGACAGGTTGATAGTGATCTCAAGATCGCCCCAGTTGGTGGGGGTGCTCCATTTGATGTTGCGCGCGATGGCGGCACGGCGCACGTAGCCGGCGTCACAGCACAGGTCGTAGAACCAGTCGGTCGCGGCGCGGGGCTCGTTGACGCCCATGCGTCCGTTGAACTCCTCGTTTACGGCTGAAGGTCTCGGCATGAGCGCGCCCATGATGCGCATGGCGATGCGGTCGCGGCCCGATGCCGTGTCCTCGGCGGCGCCGTTGACAACGGCGGCTTCGGAAAGCGCGGCAAGCGTGCCCTCAAGGTCAAAATCGGGGAGCGTATCGGGGTGCAAGAGCGAGAGTTTCTCAACCTGGAGCGCCCAGGCCATATCGAGCGCGGGCCCCGTAGCGCCGATGCACTCCAAAATGGTGTTGTATGCCCAGATGCGGTCGTCCTGGCCGATCATCGATCGGTGGATGGCGTACTCGATCAGGTTCTGTGCGGCCTCGCGCACGTCAGTCATTACAGCCATGCCGCGTAAGCCCCCTTGTCAGAGATGGCGTAGTGACGGGCAGAGCCCTCGCCCAGCCAGCCGTTCATCTTAGCAATGAAGGTGTCGACCAGGTCGAGCGGCACGAAGGCCTGGATGGTGCCACCAAAGCCGCCACCGTGGATACGGACGGCGCCGCGGCCGTCGAGCACGTGCTCGGCCAGCGCCAGGGCATACATGGAAGGCTGCTCGGAACCCAGCTTGGCAACAACATTCTGCAGGTACATGGCAGAGCTGGCGCCGGACTCGCGCGTCAGGACCAGGAACTGGTCGATGTCGCCGGCGTTCAGAGCTGCCCAGCGCTTGTCGACCAGGCCGTTCTCGTACCAGTAGTGAACGGCGCGCAGGCAGGCACGGTCGCCCAGTTTGGCGCGCAGCTCGGGGAGCTTGGCGTCAAAATCGGCAACGTCGACCTCGCACAGGCGTGCCTTGCCAAACTCGGCGGCAACGTCCTGCATCTCGCGCGGAACGGCGGCGTAGTCGTCGGTGGCGGCCACGTGGTCGGCACCGACCTTAACGAGCACGAGCGCATAGCCGTGATCCTCAAAGTTGAGCTCGAGCTTCTGGGTTTTAGGCTGAGCCTGGTCCTCAAAGTCCATGTAGGCAAGGCCGCCCAGGCACACGGCGGCCTGGTCCATCAGACCACAGGGCTTGCCGTAATAGTTGTTCTCGGTGCGCTGGCTCATCTGCGCGAGCGCGACGGGCTCGATGGCGGGTGCGCCCCAGAGGGTTTCCATGGCGCGACCGTACGCGGCCTCGACGGCGGCAGAGCTGGAAAGACCGCCGCCCGAGGGGACGGAGCAGGTAAAGGCAAAGTCGAAGCCGTGGGGCTCAACGCCAAGGGCTGCAATCTCGTGGGCCATGCCGCGGACGAGGCTTGCGGACGTGCCCTTCTCGGACTCCTGAACGTCTAGCGTGTCGAGCGCGATTTCAAACGTGGGATAGCCCTCGTCGGCTACGCGAACCTTGTTGGAATCGGTTGCCACGGCGATGCCGTCGACGGCGACATCGAGCGAGCCGGCGATAACGTGGCCACCCTCGTGGTCGGTGTGGTTGCCGCTGATCTCGGAACGGCCGGGCGCGTGCACGTAGAGCACCTGGCGGTCGCCGATGGGGCCAAACTCCTCCTCGAACAGCTTGGTGAGCGTGGCGAATGTCTTTTCGTCGGGGGTGGTCATGGGAGTCCTTTCCTTGGCGTGCCCGGGTGGGTTTTGCGTCGTTATGAGTACGTTAACAACTTGTAGCGGCATGAACCAAGTGTTCACGATACCGCACGTTACGGGCTATGTTAACGTACTCATAACACATCGCTTGCCACTTTTTGAGAATCTGGTAATCGGTAGAAATACAGCCGTGAACGGTACTGCCGTATGGACTTATAAAGCAGAAGAGATGCAGATAGAAAAAGTAGAGTACGTTAACATGCGTCCGACGATAGCGGGCCTCGGCGCGGGATGTATTACTGCCCGGGCCGGCATTCACGCTATTCAGATCTCGCAAGGGTGAAGGTGATCCTGTGGCAAGGCGCCCGTCCAACGATACCAGTTCGCGTCCGGTCTCCATGGCTGACGTCGCCCGCGCTGCCGGCGTTTCGCAGCAGACGGTTTCGCGCGTCGCCAACGGCTTGCCCAACGTTAACGAGCAGACGCGCCAGCGCGTGCAGGCTGCTATGCAAGAGCTCGGCTTTCGTCCGAGTTATGCCGGTCGCTCGCTGCGCGACGGCCGTTACCATTCGGTCGGCCTATGCATCAACGATGTCACCAAGTTTGGCAACCTCTCAATGATCGACGGCATCGCCAGCGCTGCTCGCGAGCATAATTGCGCCATCACGCTGGTCGAGATGTCCAAGACTGAGGAATTCTCGCTTGCCGAGGCCACGCGTCGTATGGCCGCATTGCCGGTGGATGGCATCATCATCGGCATGAGCCGCATGGCGCCCGATTTTGAGACGTTTGATCCACTGCCGGGCATTGGAACGGTCATCGTTACCATGTACGCGCATCCGCGCGTGACTACGGTCGATTCCGACCATTACGGCTGCTCGCTCTTGCTTATGGATCACCTGTTTGAGCTGGGGCACGGGCAGATTCGCTATATTGGCGGCCCGTCGTTCTCGGTCGACGAGCAATTTCGTCGCGCCGGTTGGCAAGATGCACTCGAGCGTAAACACATCGAGCCGGTAGAGCCGCTCGAGGGTGACTGGTCTGCCAACAGCGGTTACGAAGCCGGCAGGTACCTGGCCGAGCACGATCGCGCCATGACGGCGATTTATGCGGCAAACGACCAGATGGCAAATGGCGCGATTGCAGCGCTGCGCGATAGCGGTCTGCGCGTGCCCGAGGACGTGAGCGTGGTAGGCGTCGACGATTCGCTCGATGATTTTGTGGCACACAACGAGCTTACGACCGTGCGATTCGATCTACATCAGCGCGGACGCGAGGTATTCGAGCATGCGGTTCCCGAGGCGGGTACGGCGGGCAAAACCGTTGCCATTCGTATTCCCGGCCAGCTCATTATTCGACATAGCACGGCGATACCACGCTCATAGTTTGCGCAGGTAAACGGCGATTTATCGTATTTCAATAACAATCGGTAAGGATGCCGGCAGATAACAGTTGGAGTGCTGCCGAGTGCTATGATAGACGGGTTATTTTGTCTATCTAGGAGGCTTTGCCTGATGGAGATCACCAAGGATATCCGCTACGTTGGCGTCGACGATCACGACATTGACCTGTTCGAGGGCCAGTACGATGTGTCCGAGAACGGTATGGCATACAACAGCTACGTTATCTTGGGCGAAAAGATCGCTGTCGCCGATTCGGTCGATGGTGGTTTTGTTGACGAGTGGCTCGGCAACCTCGAGGCCGCGCTCGATGGACGTACGCCCGACTACCTGGTTATCCATCACATGGAGCCCGATCACTCTGCTGGCATCGCCGCCTTTATGGAGCACTACCCCCAGGCACAGATAGTGGCCAGCATGGGCGCCTTCCGCATGATGGTCAACTACTTTGGCACCGACTACCCCGAGCGTAAGATGGTCGTCAAAGAGGGCGACGTGCTCGACCTGGGTGGTCACAGCCTAACGTTTGTCGGCGCTCCCAACGTTCACTGGCCCGAGGTGATTTTCTCCTACGAGTCTACCGACAAGGTGCTCTTTAGTGCCGACGGCTTTGGCAAGTTCGGCGCCAACGACATCGAGGACCCGGAAGGCTGGGCTTGCGAAGCGCGCCGCTACTACTTTGGCATCGTCGGTAAGTTCGGCAAATTCGTGCAGACCGTGCTCAAGAAGGCCGCCGATCTGGATATCCAGATCATCTGTCCGCTCCATGGTCCTGTTCTTACCGAGAATCTGGGCTATTACCTCGACACCTACAACACCTGGTCGAGCTATCAGCCCGAGGACGAGGGCGTCACGATTGCCTATGCGAGCGTGTACGGCCATCTGAAGGCCGCCGTTGAGGAGCTTGCATCTGCGCTCGAGGCCCGCGGCCAGAAGGTTTCCGTCTTTGACTTGGCTCGCGACGACATGGCCGAGGCCGTTGAGGATGCGTTCCGCTATGACCGTCTGGTGCTCGCCTCCATCACCTATCAGGGCGAGATCTTCCCGTTCATGAGCACCTTTATCCACACGCTTGCCGAGCACGCCTATCAGAACCGTACGGTGGCGCTCGTTGAGGCCGGCTCCTGGGCGCCCACCGCTGCCAAGGTTATGACCAAGGAGCTCGAGGGCATGAAGGACATCACCCTGGCGCAGAACAAGGTGACCGTGCTGGGCTCGCTCAACGACGCCTCGCGCGCTCAGATCGAGGTTCTCGCCGACGAGCTTTCCAAGTAGCGATATTTCGCTTTTAACGAGCAAAACCACCACAAAGGCATCTTTGTGGTGGTTTTTGTTTAAGCGCCGGCGATGACGAGGACTGGACGTGAGCTGTCAGTGGCCTCGGCGATCGAGGTGGCGACGGCATGGTCGGGGTCGCGGTCCATCACGATGGAGTCGACATCGGCAAGCTCGGCAAAGCGGTACATGCCGCGTCCGTTAACCTTGCTGGCGTCCATGAGGGCGACGCTTTGATGGGCCGCGGCGATCATAGCCGTTTTGGTTTCGGCCATCTGGGGAAAGTCGGTCGTAAAGCCGCAGCTGGGGACAAAGGCGCCGGGGCACATGACGGCCAGATCGGCATGGACCATTTGGAGCGCCTGCATAGTGAGCGGTCCGTACAAATAACGATGGCCTTTGCGCAGCGCCCCACCCAGCATGACGACATCGACTGAGGGCATGCTCTCGTCGATGTAATCGGCAATGGTAATGTCGGCCGTGATGACGGTGATACCGTCGCGCTGATCGAGGAGCCGGACGAACTCGAGCGCCGTGGTGCCCGAGTCGACGAGCAGCGCGTCGCCGTCATTGACGAGCTCGATGGCGCTTTGCGCGATGGCCTGCTTGGCGGCGACGTTGACATTGATGCGGCGATCCTGCGTGGAAACGGTTAGGCGTTTGTGGAGCGATACGGCACCACCATGTGTGCGGCGCAGCTTGCCTGCTTCGGCGAGCGCGTCAAGGTCAGCGCGGGCGGTGACGGAGGACACGCCAAAGGTCTGGGCGATTTCTGCTACCTGCACCGAGGCATTATGATCGAGCATTTCCAAAATGGCGGTACGGCGTTCGTCGGCAAAAGCACGGTTGGTGGCTTGGGCCATGCTTGCTCCATTCTCGGCTAAATTTGCAGGAATTGTGTTGACTCTATTTTCGTTCATTTTCTTTTTGAGTAAGAAAACACCTTTCGATTACTTATCTTTTCTATAAAAGAAAGATGCTGAACGCCCAAAATTCAATATCGAACATGTCCACTCGGCTCAAATTCCTTCCGTTTACTTTTCAAAAACGACTGTATTGACCTGCATGGGCTCAATATCTCGCGCGTGTAAAGCTGCTGAATTTCATACAATGAGCGCAGCAAAACGCAAGGTAAAACGCCTTGTGAACAACTACGCCCGATGTCCAGATGCGGGCGAGGGAGAGGAGCAAACGCTCATGGCACTTGTTACCACCGAAAAGATGCTCAAGGACGCTCAGGCCGGCCACTACGCTGTTGGCGCGTTCAACGTCGAGAACCTCGAGTTTGTTATGGCCGTTCTGGCCGCTGCCGAGGAGACCAAGTCCCCCGTCATCATGCAGACCACCCCGGGCACCATCAAGACCGCTGGTCTGGACTACTTCTACGGCATGGTCAAGGCTGCCGCCGAGCGCGCTTCCGTGCCCGTCGCTCTGCACCTCGATCACGGCGATGGCTATGACCGCTGCATGCAGGCTTTCCGCACGGGCTACACCTCTGTCATGATCGACGGCTCGCACGAGTCCTTCGAGGACAACATCGCCCTGACCAAGTCCGTCGCCGACGCTGGCCGCGCCATGGGCGTGCCCGTCGAGGCCGAGCTCGGTAAGGTTGGCGGCAAGGAGGACGACGGTCCCGCGGTTGAGGGCGAGAGCCCCTACACCGATCCGGCCGAGGCCAAGGAGTTCGTCGAGCGTACCGGCTGCACCTCCCTCGCAATTGGCGTTGGCACCAGCCACGGTGTGTACACGAGCGATCCGCACATCGAGCAGTCCGTGGTCAAGGCTATCCGCGACGCCGTCGACGTGCCGCTGGTTCTGCACGGCACCTCCGGTGTGCCCGATGAGCAGGTTGCCGAGGCTGTGAAGAACGGCATCTGCAAGGTTAACTACGCCACCGAGCTGCGTCAGGCCTACACCAAGGGTTTCATGGCCTACATGGCCGAGAACCCCGCCTGCTTCGACCCCAAGAAGCCGGCCAAGGAGGGCATGCGTGAGATCACCGAGCTGGTTAAGATCCGCATGACCAACCTCAACTCTGTGGGCAAAGCAGAGTAACAGCAAGGGTACTCTGATCCCACCGGACGGCTTGGGCGGGTCCCCGTACTTAGTTTCCAAAACGTCCTCGCGCATGAAGGCCCCCGTTGTCTCGCTTCTTCGAAGCGTTGACAACGGGGGCCTTCGCGCTGCGGAATGATTTTGGAAACTAAGTACGGGACCCGCCCAAACCGTCCTGCTCAATCGCCCTTGTGGTGTTGGGGCTGAAAGGGTGAGACGCGTGGGTTATTTGGTTGTTAGGGCTAACAGGTCGTTGGGGGTTTTGAGGTTGTAGGTGGCATTTGGGATATCTTGGTGTGATCCCCATGCTGCTCGGGCAAAACTGACCCCTGCCGAAGTTGCGCATTGTTCGTCGTAGACGGTGTCGCCAACGTAGACGACGTTGCCAGGATTCGCGCCCGTACGCCGGAGATATTCGAGCATGGGAGCGGGTGCGGGTTTATGTTCGGTTGTGTCTTCGACAAGGATGATGTGCTCAAAATACTTATCGAAACCAAGGGGTGCAATTTCTTTTGTGTATTCGTCGCGCGCACGTGAGGAGACGATGCCAAGTTTGCAGCCGCTATCGGCGAGTGTTGCGATGACTTCAAGCAAACCTGGAAACACGCTGATGGTGCTTTTAAAGCTGGCGGCAACTTGGCACCAGCGATCCAACGTTGCCTGCGAGTAGATTCCAAGTTTCTCAAGGGCATCCTTGCCGGGTATGCCGAGGGCAAAGTCAAGCTCGTGTCGGGGAAGCGTTTTGCCGGTTTCTTCTTGGACAATCTGGACAAGCGATGACAGAACGCTTTCTTCTGTATCTGCCAATGTCCCATCAACGTCAAATACGATATGGTCAAAGTGCTTCATATGATTGCTCCTCTCTGTTGTTTGCCTGCAAGTTTGATGCAGTGACAGAAGAAGGGCTAGCGGGATTTCTGCCTGGTGCTATCGAGATTCTGCCTCGCTGCTCGATAGCTCGAAGGAGTGCATCCCATTTGTTCTTTAAATACCTGGCCAAGATGGCTTGCTGTCGCAAAGCCGCATTGGCGCGCGACTGTCTGGACCGTTCGCGTGGTGTGCGCCAAAAGTTCGCAAGCACGGTTTACGCGGTATGCGCGCAGATATGCCGCCGGGGTCGTTCCTGCGCAAGCTTCGATAATGCGGTAACACTCTCTTTCGCTTACGCCGGCTGCAGATGCCATCTGGGGCACATCTATAGCGGCTGCATAGTTTGCGCGGATATAGTCCAGGATTGCCTTGAACTGTACGTCGCGGTTGGTCATCCAAGAGGCGTTGTCGGAGGAAAAGAGCGGTTCGGCCTTGGCGTAAATCTGAATCCAGAGCTCTGACAAGCTATTCCGAAGCGCCATCTCGTTCTGCGGCCGTTGAAGGTCGTGGTTAAAGGAACTCTTTAGCAAATCGATAAAGGGCATATCGTCGGGGTTGGTGGGCGACCATTTGAGCACATCGACACCTCGACATTGCAGCAAAGGATTGATATAGCGCTTTTGAAGGCGTCCCGCGGGATCGCCGAGCATCGACGGCTGAAAGATATGCAACATTTGAATGGCTGGTGCCGAATTGGGTGATTGCAGCGTGCTGTGCAAAACGCCGCCGTTGATAAAGCCGGCGGACCCTTCCTCAAAGCGTACGTGCTCATGAGCCGCGCGCGTTCGATAGTCAATCGCTCCCTGCTCCATGTAGAAAAGCTCAACTTCGGAATGCCAGTGCCAGGGGACGGAATTGCCCGGATAGCGAGCGAATTCTGCGCGTTCGGCAATATAGGGCCAGTCTTCGGCGGTCTCGGGAAACGCTTCCTCGCGTCCTCCGCGGTGCAATTCTATGTGATCCATGTTTCGCATGGCATCAGTATAAAGCGCGATGGGCTTAGATTGCTCTTGCCTGTTCGGGGAACGCCTTGTTTAGGGATGCTTGGAGCTTTTCGAACGATGCTCGCAAGTTGTGGCTCTGGTTGGTTGAGCGTTTGGCTTTTGTGGTGGGGGAGTCGAGGAGGCCGTCTCTCTGTGTCGGGGGGAAGGAGAAAAGGTCTGCATGTTTTAGGGATGGCTGCCGTGCTACGGCATTGGAAGAATGCATGCTTATGCGGCCTCCTCGATGTCCACCAAAAGGTTGCGCACGGGGTGTGCTGCTAGGTCCCGTGCGTTGGCAGTATTATGCCGCGGCTGTTGCAAAGAATCGCTAAAGAAAAGCTTAATGAGGTTTGACGTTGCGATGAAACCGCAGGTCAAAGCTATCGGGTAACACTCTTGAAAGGTTTTGGGCTTAAGGGCTTTCTAAGGTTTGTGACGTGGATGTGGCGCGGACGTGCGGAGCGTGTGAATGCTCACTGTTAGCGCTGCGGCTCTGCGGCGCGCACCTGCTCGATGACCTTTTCCATCGTGGCGTCGATGCGGTCTTTTTTGAGCTCGCATTCCCAGATGGTTATGGGCGTCCAGCCCATTTGAGTGAGTGCTGTCACAGCAGCACGGTCGCGCTCGACGTTGCGACGGAACTTTGCCTCCCAAAACTCAACGTTGCGCTTGGGCTGGCTCGGATTGCACTTGGGGCAGCGGTGCCAAAAGCAGCCGTTGACGAAGATGGCGATCTTGCGCCCGGGAAAGGCGATGTCGGGCTTTCCGGGCACCTTCCATTCCAAGCGATAACCCGTAAGGCCCGCTGCGCGCAGGCGCTGTCGTACGAGCAGCTCGGGCTTGGTGTTGGCGCGCTTGTTGCCCTTCATGGACTTTTTGATGGCGGCGCGACGGCGGACCAGTTCGCGCTCGTCAGCGGAGAGGTCCGAGGTATCGATGCCATCGAGCAGACCGGGCTTGGGACGCTTTTTGCTGCGGCGCTTAGGTGCGCGCTTGGGTTTGGCGACGGGGTGTTCGGTCGTGGCGGCCTCGGCATCTTTGGCAGTGCTGCTGGCCTCGAGCCGATCTTCCTTCAGCTCAATCAGAGCATCGATAAGCCCTTTGTCGGCAGGCATCCACTCAACCGTGGCAAGCGAGGTGCGCGGAATCCAGCGGATATCGAGCTGGCGGTCGTGCTTCTGGGGCTCATCGGATTCTTTAGCCAGCGAGCAGTAGTAACACTCCATTGAGAGATGAAAATCGGGGTAGTCGTACTCAACGGTGTAAAAATCGCGCAGGTTGGTGACTTTTACCTGCAGCTCTTCCATGAGCTCGCGGCGTACGGCGTCCTCGGGCGTCTCGCCGCGCATGAGCTTGCCACCGGGAAACTCCCAAAGTCCCTGCATGTCGCCATAGCCGCGCTGCACGGCAAGCAGCTCGTCAGATCCATCCTTGCGAATGATCCCAGCGGCAACATGAACAGTCTTCAACAGGAGTCCTCTCTCAATATCAACACGTGGCAGGCTGGCCTACCTTACACAACGGTAAGGCAAGCGTAAGCCATATCGATGGTAGCCGACTCGTCTTCTTGCGACTATAGATGCCGTAGACTAATTGCAAGAAAGGACTCGGTATGCAAGCCACGCACATGGCGACCCCGGTACTGGAGGTCGCGCATCTCGAAAAGGTATACGGAGCGCTGGGCAACGTGACCCGCGCGCTCAACGACGTCAGCTTTACCGTCAACCGCGGCGAATTCGTTGGCATCATGGGCGCTTCGGGCTCGGGCAAGTCGACGTTGCTCAACTGCGTGTCGACCATCGATAGCGCCACGAGCGGCACGATCCGCATTAACGGTCAGGACGTGACGCGCATGAAGCAGGCCAAGCTCTCGCAGTTCCGCCGCGAGGAGCTCGGCTTTATCTTCCAGGACTCCAACCTGCTCGATACGCTCACGGCGCGCGAGAACATCGCCCTGCCGCTCACCATCGCCCGCACAAACTCGGCAGAGATCTCGACCCGCGTGCAGGATGTGGCAGCGCGCCTGTCCATCAGTCAGGTGCTCGACAAGTATCCCTATCAGATGTCCGGCGGTCAGCAGCAGCGCGTTGCCGCGGCTCGCGCGCTCGTCACCGACCCCACTATGATCATGGCCGACGAGCCCACCGGCGCCCTCGATTCCAAGAGCGCCCGCCTGCTGCTCGAGAGCCTGGAGGCCCTTAACCGCCGCCTACGCGCCACGGTGCTCATGGTCACGCATGACAGCTTTGCTGCCAGCTACACGAGCCGCGTGTTGTTTATCCGCGACGGCAAGATCTTCACCGAGCTGCGCCGTGGCGACACCGACCGCCGAGAGTTCTTCGACCGCATTATGGAGGTCGTTGCCATGATGGGCGGTGAGGGCTCCGATGCTCTGTAAACTCGCTTGGGGTAACGTCCGCCGCGCCGGCCGCGACTACCTCGTCTACCTTTTGACGCTCACCCTGGGCGTCACGGTCTTCTATGCCTTTAACACCATCTCGATGCAGGTCGACATCGCCGGAATCGATGAAGAGGGCTTGGCGCAGGTTATGGGCAGCATGCTCGGCGACCTGACGTACTTTTTGGCCGGTGTCATGGCCTTTTTGATGGTGTATGCCAATAACTTCATCATGAAACGCCGCAAGAAGGAGTTTGGCCTGTATCAGGTGCTCGGCATGGGGCGCGGACGCGTCGCCACGATCATGGCGCTCGAGACGGTGATTGTCTCGGTCGTGGCCTTTGTCGCCGGCATTGTGCTGGGTGTGGGACTCTCCCAGCTCATGACGTTCTTTACGGCCTCGCTTTTTAAGACACAGATTGCCAATTTCCACTTCTTTTTCTCGGTGCATGCGTTCAATCTGACCCTTGCCTGCATGCTCGTAATGTTCATACTCACGTTACTGCTGAACCTGCGCGCCGTGCGTCGTACCAAACTCATCGAGCTTATGGGTGCCGAGCGTCGCAACGAGAGCATCAAGACACGCAACCCCTGGATCGCGATTGCCATCTTTGCCGTGGGCGTGGTGCTTGTGGGCGCGGCCTATTACCGTCTGCTACGTGATGGGTTCCCGCTAACCGCGACGGACAGCAAGCTGCAAGAGGCCATGAACCAGTTTGGCATTACGACCGCTATGGTTACCGTGGGCACCTTTGCCCTGTTCTGGGGACTCTCGGGCATGCTCATCAAGCTGCTGCAGAGCCTGCGCGGCGTGTATTGGCACGGCCTCAACATGTTTACCGTGCGCCAGCTTGCGGCCAAGGTCAACACGGTGTGCTTTTCGATGGGCGTCATCGCGATGCTCCTGTTTTTGGCCATCACCTCGGTGACGTGCGGTATGTCGATTGCCAATGTGATGAACGAAAACCTGGAGCGCTATAACCCTGTTGACGTGTCACAGACGTATGTCTATTACACGCCCGATACGCTCGACTACTACAAAGAGTACATCAATCCGTCTGAAGCCGATCGCATGGTGCTGGCCGATAGTACGGTCGATTTGTACTCCGCATGGCACGGCGATCCATGGCACGGCGATCGTAAGGGCAAGTCGGCGGACAACAACGACGAGACCGGCAAGAAGGTCAATATTGCCGATGTTGCCGGTGAGCATGTGCAGATCGATTCGTATCTGAGTTACCCGCTTGGCGGTTCGGATCCTTCGGTGACTCCAAGTGAAATGTGCAAGGCCATGGGCGAAAAGCTTCCCAAGGCGTTCGGGGGTAGCAATGCCGATACGATGGGTCTGTTTGTGACGCCGGCGAGCCAGTACAACAAACTGCGTCAGATGATGGGCGAGGAGCCGGTGCACATCGGTCACGACCAGTATCTGCTCACGTGTGATATGGGCGGCGAGCTGGTCGACCTGTACACCAAGTATATGGCTGGCGGCCATGCCCTTACCTTGGGCGGGCATACGCTCAAGCCCGCAACCGATAAGTCGGACGAAGATGCGGCGGCCATCGCCAACTCGGCGATGGGCAGTAATCCGGGTACCGTCGTCGTTGCCGACGAGCTGTTGTCCCAACTTAATCTGCAGCCGTATTCCAGTAGCCTGCTCGTTAACTACAAACAGGGGATGGATACGACCGAGGCAGACGAGAGTATTAAATACACTGTGCTCGACAATCTGCTCGTTGACGGCAAGGAGCCGGGGTCGTGGGGAACCTTCATCACACGCTCCGAGATGTACACGCAAGCAGCGCAAATGAACGGTCTTATTAGCTACCTAGCCATCTACATCGGCTTTGTATTGGTCGTTGCATGCGCGGCGATTCTGTCGATCCAGCAACTCTCCAACGTGGCCGACGGCA
>CAJKZP010000051.1:0-13680 GCA_905204415.1 uncultured Collinsella sp.
GCGAAGAGCGTTGCTGCCTAGGCTAGCCCCTTGTCACACAAACTACCGAAGCCTCCAAAAAAGTGTCGACTTTGGATGCTGGTGTACATGTTTAGGCCGTATGGGGCGGGGCCTTGGACGGACGGGATGCGCGCTAGAGCAGGTTCTCCTGTACCCATGCGATGATGTCACTCGATTCGTAGAGTGGTTTGCCGTCGATGAACAGGCAGGGAACCTGGCGCTTTCCGCCGACGGCGATGAGCGTCTGCTCGGCTTCGGGGTCGGTCGAGATATTGCGCTCGGGAATGGTCACGCCGTTATCGGCAAGGAATCGCTTGACTTTTATGCAATACGGGCAGCCGGTCATAACGTACAGCGTGAGCTCATGATTAGTAGCCATGGGTCTCCAATCGGTTGAGGTTTCGATTGAAATACCCAAAGCAGCCGCGGTCTATGCGCGCGTCAACGACGACTCGATGGCCTGGATCAGAAACGCCGTGGCTCCGGTGCCGCAGGGCTTGTCGTAGTAGTCAACAAAGCGCTGATCGGCAAGATAGCCGTGGGCGAGGCCCAGGTATGCTTCGTCTTGGGGCTCGCGTCCCCAGTTAAGGGCAATCCATCGACGGTGCATTGCGACAAGTTTGTGGGCCTCGTTGCTCCCTGGGTCGCCAATGCCCATGGCAATCGAGAGTTGACCCAGAATAGCGCGTTCAAGTTCCTTCATGTCGTTCCATGTCTCGGGGTCCATATCCAGCAGTGCTTCGTTTGCTGCATCGATAGCCTCATCGCCATAGCGCACCCGCGCTTCGGAGCCGTAGCGCTCCTCGTTTTCCTGCACGGTGCGCCAGCGCTCCAGTTGCGGCAGGACGGCGCCCATGAGCGAGACGGCTTCGTCGAGCGACATGCCGGTGTTTTGCGCCAGCCGCGGGGCGCAATCCTCGATCATCGCCTCCATGGTGGTGTCGTAGGTGTACTTGCCGTGGTCGTAGCACCACTTGCAGTAATGGTCGGTCGTGGCGCCCGTGGCATCGGTGCCGCAGTCGTTGGGCGTGAGTATCATGCCGCAGCTCTGGCAATAGTGCTCGGGCATTTCGAGCAGGTGAGACAGGGGCTCGCCGGTTACGGCGGCGATGAGTTTCATCATGTCGATGCCCGGTGTGACCTCGCCGCGCTCCCAACGGCTGACGGCTTGGCGTGTGACGAAGAGCTTGGCGGCGAGCTGCTCCTGGGTAAGGTGATGGGCGCGACGGATGGCAATGAGCTTTTCTGCAAAGGCCATGGCGGCTCCTTTCTGCTGGTTGATGGCTTAAGCATACGCGGCAGCAGGTGCCCTTCCAAGCAACCGTTGGTTGCACGACGGGGAACCGCGGCGAAGAATTGCGCGCAACGCCCCACACCTCCATGCCGTACAATGACCGGCATGGAACCTATTGCACACATACATACCGACCTGCCGCAGAAGTTTGGCATTCCGCGCAACAGCTTTTTGGCGCCCCATCTGCAGGGACGCATTGTCTTTGAGCCGGAATTTGCCTCCAACGCAGCGGTTGAGGGTCTGGACTCCTTCTCTCACCTGTGGCTGCTGTGGCGCTTCGAAAACGGCACACCCGGCGGCACGGCTAAGGACATAGCTGCCGATGCCAAGGCGCAGGACAGGTCCGGCACCAATGCCAAGTGGTCGAAAACCGTGCGCCCGCCGCGTCTGGGCGGAGCCGAGCGCGTGGGCGTGTTTGCCACGCGCAGTCCGTTTCGCCCTAATCCCATTGGGCTTACCTGCGTCAAGCTCGATCGCGTCGAGCTCACCGACGATGGCCCCATCATCCATGTGCTGGGGGCCGATTTGCGCGACGGCACGCCCATCTACGACATTAAGCCCTACATTCCGTTTGCGGACTGCCACCCGGATGCGACCGGCGGCTGGATTGAGGATGCTCCGTGGCAAGAGCTCGACGTCGAGTTTCCGCAAGCACTGCAGGATATGGTCCCGCCTGCAAAGCTCCCCGGCTTGGTCGAGGTCCTTCGCCAAGATCCACGTCGCGCAGGCAGCAAGCACGAGCCAAACCGCGTCTATCATCTGGCCTTCGCCGGGCTCGACATATCTTTTACGGTTGATGAAACCCAGCTAACCGTAGTCGCCGTCAACGACGCGCGGGGCTAACCTGCCATTCGTCTGCACCCGTCAAATTAATCGCCAAACCCCGCGCCAAAACCGCCCACGCTGGTGGACAATAACGCCTATCGGAACAGCCTACTTTGCACGGGAGCTCAGCATGAAATACGACTTTAGCTCGCTTGTCGACCGCCACGGCATGGACTCCATCGCCGTTGACTCCTGGGGCGAGATCCCCGGTATGGCTCCGACCACACCCGACGAGCGCTTCCAGTGCATTCCGTTGTGGGTGGCCGACATGAATTTCGCCACGGTGCCCACGGTCCAGGAGTACATCATCCAGCGCGCCCAGCACCCTATGTTCGGCTACTTCAATCCGCGTCCCGAGTACTTTGACCGCATCATCGAATGGCAGAGCCGTCGCAACGGCGTTGAGGGCCTGGCGCCCGAGCATATCGGCTACGAAAACGGCGTGCTGGGCGGTGTTGTGTCGACGCTGCGTGCGTATGTTCAGCCGGGCGATGCGGTGCTGGTCCACAGCCCCACCTACATCGGCTTTACCAAGTCCATCGAAGCCGCGGGCTATCGTATTGTCCACAGCCCGCTTAAACTCGACGACCAAGGCGTGTGGCGCATGGACTTTGAGGACATGGAGTGCAAACTCGCCCAAAACCACATTCATGCCGCGGTGTTCTGCTCGCCGCACAATCCCTGCGGCCGCGTATGGGAGCGCGACGAGATCGAGCGCGCCATGGACATTTATCGCCAGCACGATTGCGTGGTGATCTCGGACGAGATTTGGTCCGATATCATCCTGCCGGGACACAAGCACATCCCGACGCAGTCGGTGAGTGAGGATGCTCGCATGCGCACGGTTGCCCTCTACGCGCCCAGCAAGACGTTTAACCTGGCGGGTCTGGTCGGCAGCTACCACATCATCTATAACGAAACACTGCGCGACCGTGTGTGCGCCGTGTCCAACAAGACTCACTACAACGAGATGAATGTCCTCTCCATGCATGCGCTTATCGGTGCCTCCCAGCCGCAAGGCTACGAGTGGGTGGACGAGCTCAACCAGGTGCTTGCCGGCAATATCGAGTACTTCTGCGATTACGTGGACGAGCATTTTGAGGGCGTGTCCTATTCGCGTCCGCAGGGCACGTACATGGTGTTTCTGGACTGCACCGAGTGGTGCCGCGAGCATGGCCGCGATATTCAGTGGCTGCTCGACGAGGGGGCGCGCGTGGGCGTGGGGTATCAGGACGGCCGTCCGTTCCACGGGCCCTGCCACATTCGCGTGAATCTGGCGCTGCCGCTTTCGCGCGTGAGGGAAGCGTGCGACCGCCTGGACCGCTACGTTTTTAATGCACGGTAAGCGTGCGCTGCATGTGGGGCCTTCTGCCAAGTCGGCTAGAAGGCCCCACATGGTAAAGCGTCTGTAACCATTGGGCACTCGTGTGGTTTTGTTTGCTATTATCTTTAACCATTTCAGTCTGTAAACAGGATCGTCTGGAGCTCGATGAAAAGACCCCGTCGCTCGGTTGCCATTTCGTTGTTTGTCGCGCTTGCAGTGGCGAGCGCCTTTGTCGTAGCGATAGCTGGCTGTTCAGGGCGTAATGACGAAGCCTCGACGTCTGCATTAGAAGGTCTGGATGCCTCGCAGGTCAAGGACGACAATCTTAAGACACTTAACGTCGGCAGCGACCTCTATCCGCCGTTTGTGTATACCGACGAGTACGGCGATATCGTTGGCCTGGATGTCGAGATATTGACCGAGGCTTTGGCCCGCATTGGTTACAAGCCAAAGTACCAGCTGATCGTTTGGGAAAAGAAGAACGAGCTACTGGCGAGCGGCGAGCTCGATTGCGTCATGGGCAGCTTTAGCATGACGGGTCGCGAAGACGAGTATCGTTGGGCCGGCCCGTACCTTGCGAGCCGCCAGGTGGTCGCGGTCGATCCCCAGAGCGATATCTACACGCTTGCCGATCTTGAGGATAAGGTCGTGGCGGTCCAGTCCACCACCAAGCCCGAGGACATTTTGCTCAATCGTACAAATGAAAACGTTCCGCAGATCAAAGAGCTCTACTGCTTTTCGGACCGCTCATACCTGAACCCGGCGCTCGTCGAGGGTCTGGTCGACGCCATCGCCGCGCATGAGTCTTCGCTGCTCACCTACGAAAAAGACTATGGTGTGACGTATCGAATTTTGGATGAGCCGCTGCTTGAGGTTGGTTTGGGTACCGCTTTCGATATCAACGATACGCGCGGCATCGACGTTAAGCTCACCCATGCCTACCAGGAAATGCTAGCCGACGGCACCATGAAACGCCTGGTGTCAAAGTACTTTGATGACCCTTCGCCCTTTTTGAATATAGAGGGCCTGTCATGATCGGTGCACCCGACCACGCCGTAGAGAAGCGGGGCAATCGTTCGGCAGGGGCATGGTTCCTTGTCGCCCTGCTGGGGATAGCGCTCTCGGTTGTTGCCGGTATGATGAGCTACGGCTACACGACAGCTCAGGCCGAGCAGCGCTTTGCCGACGTTGTCGATTACGTGGCGACGCAGAGCCTTTCCTACGATGCATTCAATAGCGCCTATACGACCAAAAACCTGATTCGCGTTATGGAGATCGCCGGAGAGACAGCGCGCGATATGGAGCGCGACGGTTCGGTGGATAACGCCATGCTGGAGCAATATGCCGACCAGTTCAACGTGAGCGCACTGATCGTGACGGACGCATCGGGCAATTTGGTGTCCGAGTCCTCGACGGATGGCGTGGGCTACGAGTCGCTCGCTACGTATCTCAAGGAAGCACCCGTGCTGGAGGTGGCAGCCCATCCGCTTAAGTCCTATACCGCCCGCATCACGCTTGCGGATGATTCGGTCGCAGACATTGGCTGCGTAACCCGGCGGGATGACGAGGGCATCGTTGTTGCGGTAAGGCATCAGAGCGCGAAGGCAGTTGCAAGCAATACGCTCAAACTGCAGAGCCTGCTCGGTGGTTATGAGACCATCGACAGTGGCAATATCGTGATCGAAAGCGATGGCAAGGTCGTTGCGACCAATGTCGTTGAACCCACCATATTGGGCGTATTCGATCTGCCTGCAACGGATGTCTTTATTGTCGACGGTATTAAGGATCGATGCCTGCCCGGCAAAGTCCGACTGGTCAACGCCAACGGCGAGTGGTATTTGGGCACATTTGGAAAAGCGCGCGGGTTCTACGTGTACACCTATGCCTCGGCGCGGCGCTACTTTGAGGTCGTCGCGGCTGTTGCTGCCGGCGTGCTGGTGCTCTACGGCGGTGTTATAGCCGTTGTTGTGATGGCGCGCCGCCGCGCTGATCGTCGACGTTTGACGGACTTGCTGCAGCAGGAGCGCGACTATGGTGACAGGCTGGCTAAGGCAGCGCGTGAGGCCTCGTCTGCCAACTCGGCAAAGACGGAGTTTCTACGTCGCATGAGCCACGATCTGCGCACGCCCATCAACGGCATTCGCGGCATGGTCGAGGTCGGCGATGCCAATGCGGACGATCTGCAAAAGCAGACCGAGTGCCGCTCAAAAATCTGGACGGCATCGGGACTGCTGCTCGACCTTGCCAACGAGGCGCTCGATATGAGTCGCCTGGAGAGCGGCCAGGTCAATCTGGAACTTGTTCCCACAAACTTGGTGACCCTCACCCGCGAAGTGTGCGATATTCTGGAGCGCCAGGCCGAGGAGCGTCTGGTGACAATTATCTGCGACCAGCAGACGCTTAATCATCCCTATGCACGGGTGAGCGTGACGCATCTCAAGCGCTTATTGGTCAATATTGCCGGTAATGCCGTCAAGTACAACCGCCGGGGCGGCTATGTTCGTCTGGTGTGTCGCGAGGTGGAGTCGGTGGATGGCGTCCCCGTCTATGAATACACGATCGCCGACAACGGCATTGGCATGAGCGAGGAGTTCCAACAACACCTCTACGAGCCGTTTTGCCGCGAGGAGCAGCAAGTGGAGGGCGCTTCATCGGGAACTGGCCTGGGCGCGCCTATTGCCAAACAGTTGGTCGAGCTTATGGGCGGAACCATGAGCTTTACGAGTGTCTTGGGGCAGGGGACGACGTTTATCATCCGCCTGCCGTTCGAGAAGTGCGACCGCTCCGAGATTCCTCAGGCAGTTCGCGTAGATGCGGGCGACGGCGATGCGCTCCAGGGCCTGCGCGTTTTGCTCGTAGAGGATAACGATCTGAATGCCGAGATCGCGCAGTTTACGCTCAGCCGTGCCGGTGCCGTCGTGACGCATGCTAAGGATGGCGAGTCTGCCGTTGAGGCATTTGCCGCGAGCGTGCCGCACGAGTACGACGTGGTGTTGATGGACATCATGATGCCTGGTATCGATGGCCTTGAGGCCACGCGTCGGATTCGAGCACTCGATCGCGAGGATGCCGTGACCACGCCGATTATCGCTGTGAGCGCCAACGCCTTTGCCGACGACCGCAGACTTTCGCGTGAGGCAGGCATGGACGCGCACCTGAGCAAGCCTGTGAGCTCGCAAGAGCTCGTCGAGGCGCTGGCGCACATCGCCGCCGACGCTTTATAACAATATGGCCCGGTTCCAAGGTGGGTTGGAACCGGGCCATATTGTTATTGATGAGACCTGCTGAGGGGCTTACTTTTCCTGAATTTGCTTGCCGCAAAGATGCTCAATCGTAATCTCGTAGAGCTGGACGCCCTTAATGTCCTTGGCGATTTCCTCTTCGACTTCCTCGGTAGAAGGGTAGTACTTAAGGGCGAGCTGGCGGACTTTGTCTTCGATAAACGCGGGGGTGTCATTCGCCAGGCGACAACGGCCAAAGACGACGGTGCTCATAACGTAGGGAGCCCAGTCGCCGTCCTGGTACCACTCGTTTCCGTAAACGGTAAAGCAGACCTTGTCATCGCGCTTGAGTGCGTCGACCTTGTGGCCAGCCTTGGCGCCATGGAAATAAATCTTGTCGTGCTCGGCGTCAAAGAAGTAGTTGACGGGAATGGCGTACGGGTAGCCATCGTCGCCGTTGACGGCAAAGACGCCGCGCTTGCAGGTGGCGAGCAGTTCGCGCGCTTCCTCGTCGGTGATGGCGCGTTTCTTTCGACGTAAGGGCCTAAACATCGTTGGCTTCCTTTCTGGTCGTGCGTGGTGGTTGAGCACAAACTATAGCGAAACGGATCCGTTTTTCTTGATGCGGGCGAGTATGTTTTTGAGCTTGTTAAAGTCGAGCGGTTTGGACAGATGGGCGTTCATGCCAGCATCGTGTGCCGCCTTGGCGTCCTCGGCAAAGGCATTGGCGGTGAGCGCGATGATGGGGATATCGGCTGCATCGACCTTCTCGCTCAGACGAATCGCGCGGGTTGCCTCATAGCCGTCCATGTCCGGCATCATAATGTCCATCAGGATCGCATCGAAGCTGCCGGCGGGATGCGACAGGTACAGATCGACGACCTCGTTGCCGTTGGCGGCGCGGGTGACCACGACGCCCTCGGATTCTAGCAGCGTCTGGGCAATCTCGGCATTCAATTCGTTGTCTTCGGCGAGCAGCACGTTCATGTCGGTGAGCGAGCAGTCGGGCGCACTCTCAACCGTATTCGCCCGCGCCTGGGGATTCTCGTCGATATCGAGCGGAATCTCCACGTAGAACGAGGTGCCCACATGGAGCTCACTGGTGACTTCGATGGTGCCGCCCATCAGTTCAATAAGCGACTTGACGATTGGCATGCCCATGCCGGTTCCTTGGAACTTGCTGCGCGCATCGTCACCTTCTTGGGCAAACGGCTCATAGATATGCTGTAAAAACTCGGGAGTCATGCCAATGCCGGTATCCGAAACGCTAAAGCAAAAGAGCGCGCGCCCGTCATCGAGTGGTCTGGTCTTTGAACTAAAGGTGACGGAGCCGCCGTGCTTGTTGTACTTAATGCTGTTGTCTAACAGGTTGATCATGATCTGTCGGATATGGGTGGGACTGCCGATCATGTATGGCCCCGTGGCGTACGGCAGACTATTGTCCTGCATGGTGATGCCGTTACTGGACGCGCGGAGCTTGCACAGAACCAGCGTATTGTCACAGAGCTCTTTGAGGTTAAAAGGCGCATGCTCAAGTGTTAGCTTGCGGTCTTCGATTTTGCCCATCTCGAGGATGTCGTTGATTAGCGAGAGCAGGTGATTGGCGGCAACGCGCGCCTTGGCACGGCTCTCGCGGGCGACCTTGATATCGCCTTCCTTCAATTCCTCAATCTCGATAAGGCCCAGGATACCGTTGAGCGGCGTACGGATGTCGTGGCTCATGCGCGTGAGGAATGCCGTCTTAGCGGCGTTGGCAGCGTCGGCTTTTTTGCGCTCGGTTCGAGCGCGCACGAGCGACCAGATGAGCAGGACGATGCCGACCGACAACATACCGATGAGGGTAGCGGCAATGGCGGTGCGGTTGCGAAAAAGGAATTGAAGCGTGTCTGATTCCTGGGTCGTGTACGACGTGGAGGAGTAATTGCTTGCGGAGAGCGATTCTCCGGCATTGATGATGCCCTTGTTGATGATTCCCAGCAGCTCGGGCTTTCCGCGCGAAATCCAGCACGAGAGCTCACAGGTGTCAGGGAGCTCGACCGTCTCGTAGTCCTTGAGATCATGACGGTCGCCGATGGTTTTTATGCGTGAGCTGGGAGCGACGATGCAGTGCGCCGTTCCCTTCCTGAGGGCGTCGAACGCTTCATCGTCGGATTGGTATTCGGTCACGGTCGCTGTGGGGAACAGACTTTCAAGTGCATTTTTGTTGACAAACGATGATTTGGTACAGGCGATGTTCTGAAGGTCTTTGTTCAGGTCGCTGCCGGTGTGGATGGCGGTGAGGGATATGGTCCCCAACGATATCGACTGCACAACGCCTGATTGCTCGGCAAACCAGTAATCTCGGTATACCGGCAGCACAACGTCTATGCTTCCCTTTGACAGGGCATTTGACATCATCTTGTAGCTATCAAAGGCGACGGTTTTGACCGTAATGCCAAATTTATCGTGCAACGTCGTCGCAAGCGATGCGAGCGAGCCTTCCATTTCGCCGTTTTCGTCTTCGTTGCAGTAGGGGAGTCTGCCCGTAATGTAGCCGAGCGTGATGGTGTTGTCATTTGTTTTGAGCCAGGAACGTTCGGGGCCGTTGAGCGATGATGAACCGCTGTTTTGGGCCGAGTAGTTAGATTTGACTTCGTCGATATAGCGTGGGTTGACGCGGGCGATTGCCGACATGGCGGCATTGATGTCGTCCATCAGGTCGGGGCGGCTTTTGGGGACGGCAAAATAGTAGTCGCTCGAACCAATGTAGAACATGGGGGAGGCGCTGGGTGACGAGGTCGTGTCGTTCATGATGATGGCATCGACCTCGTTGTTTGCGAGCGCGTCAAAGAGGGCACCGCCAGTGTTGATTTCTTTATAGGTGCAGGTAATGCCTTCGTTGGCGAGCCACTGCTGGCCAACGAAGGTTTGCATAACGCCGGGGTTGCAGCCGATGGTAAGGCCTTGGAGCGCTTGGGGGTCACCCTTGGCCAGATCGTCGCGATCGGGCTTGGCGTAGATGAAGTAGCGCTCGGTGCCCTCGGGGTTTGAGGAAAAGAGCAGCTTTTGGGCACGTTCCTCGGAGTAGGAGATGTTGGGCATGAGGTCGATCTCGCCCGCCTCGAGCATGTCCAAAAGCTCGGTGAAGGTGCCGGAGACGTATTCGTACCGCCAGCCGGGCGTGTAGTACGACAGGGTCTGGAGGTACTCGTAACCCCATCCCGAGAGACGCTCGCCGGGGGTGCCGTCCTGGAAGCCCTCGTTGTTGACGAGCCAACCAACGCGGACCGTCTTGACTGGCTGACTAGAGTCATCGGCAAAAGCCTGAACAGGCGCGATTGAACTCAGCACGGCAAGCGCGGCAAGCACAATGGTCAGGGCGCGACATATAACTGAACGAAGGGCAGTGGCAGCTCTCACATGCAATCCTAACGAATCGAGACATTACCGCATAAGGATACCAGCTCAGCCTGCCCAGTTGGCAGCTGTACCGCTAAACGCTCCCGCCCGGCAGCTGGGGACAGTCCCTTTCTGCCGGCACAAAAGGAACGTCCCTGGCTGCCGGTTGTGGGACAATACCGGGCGAACGTGATTGGGCGTCTGGGAAAAGGGGTCGCGATGAACAAGTTGAGGACGCTTGCCGATGTGCTGCGACAGGCTGGCTTTGCGCGCATCACGGGTCTGTTTCTTATCTTTTACCTGCTGTGCTCGACGGCTGTCTGGCTGTCCGAGCCTACGACCCTCACCTTTGGCGATGGACTTTGGTTTAGCTTCGAGACGGTCTCGACCATCGGCTTTGGCGACATTCCGGCCGAAACACCGGTTGCCCGCGCTATTACCGTCGTCTTGAGCGTTATTAGCATCTTCTACATCGCCATGCTCACGGGCGTGGCGGTGAACTACTGCAATACGCTCATCAAGATGCGTCAAAAGGACACCATGGCGCGCTTTATGGACGATCTTGAGCATCTGGAAGAGCTCGATCGCGACCAGCTCGCCGATCTGTCGCGCCGCGTGCGCGAATATCGGCGCCGCCAACGCTAGAGCGGGCGCCGCGCGTCACAATGAGGGGGACTGAATATGAATATCACCGTGTATCTGGGTGCCAGTGTCGGCAATGACCCGGCGTTTCTGCCCGCGGTGCAGGAGCTGGGCAACTGGATTGGCGCCAACGGCCAGGCGCTCGTGTACGGTGGGTCCAAGTCGGGACTGATGGGCGCTCTCGCCGATAGCGTACTCGAGGCAGGTGGACACGTGACGGGTGTTGAGCCGAGCTTTTTTATAGAGGCCGAATTTCAACACGACGGCATTGACGACCTCATCGTGACGAGTGATATGGCCGAGCGCAAAGCCAAGATGATTGAGCTCGGCGATGCGTTCATCGCCTTTCCCGGTGGGACGGGCACGCTCGAGGAGATTGCCGAGGTCATGTCCGCGGTGTCGTTGGGGCACCTGAGTGCTCCGTGCATCCTGTATAACCTGGACGGTTACTACAACGACCTCAAGGCGCTGCTCGGGCACATGATTGATAAAGGGCTTTCGAGCCCGAGGCGCCAGCACGGCATCTACTTTGCCGACGATTTGCGCGAGATTGTCTCGATTATCAACGGATGAGTCTTGAGCCTGTCCCGCTATGGCTCCCAATGGTGCCGTTTGCGGCGCAGACGGTTGGCTCGTTCGGGCAACGCTCGCTCTACAATAAAACATAACTATGTCGACTTTGACCGCGGGAGGACCCGATGGATAACCTTGCCAAACCCACAAACCGCGCGCTGTTTTTAGTTAGCGTTGCTGTGACCGGTGCGTTCGCAGGTGCCGCGGTCTGGCTGTTCTTTTTTGCGATGGAGCACGGTATCGACTATCTGTGGACCGAGATTCCGCACGCGCTGGGCGTCGCTTCGCCCGAGCTCGCCAGCGGCCCGTTTGGCTTTTTGCCGTACCCGTTTTTTGTCTGTCTGCTGGGCGGCCTATTAATCGGTCTGTACGAAAAGATGACAGGCGCCAAGACCGATGACCTCAACCAGGTGATGGCTAAGGTTAAGCAAGACGGGCGCTACCCGTACGACAACCTGGGCAAGCTTTCGCTCGCGGCGTTGCTGCCGCTGCTGTTTGGCGGCAGCATTGGACCGGAGGCCGGTCTGACCGGTGTTATCGCGGGTCTGTGCAGCTGGGTCGGCGACCGTATGCGTTGCTTTGGCGCCGAGTTTAGGGAGCTCACGCTGCTGGGCACCCAGGCTGCCCTGACGGCGCTCTTTACCGCGCCCGTCTTTGGCTTTGTAGCACCGCTTGCCGGTAGCGCCGACGGCCAGGGCGAAGACGCCGACGATGAGTCCGCGTCCGGCGAGATCACCATCAAGCTGCCCAAGGTGCAAAAGACCGTGGTCTATGGCATCGCGATTGCCGGCGGTCTGGGCACCTACCTGCTGCTTGGCCAGCTTGTGGGCGGCGGCATGGGCATGCCCAGGTTCGAGTCCGCCGAGGTGGGCAACCTGGAACTTGCCTGGCTCATTCCGCTGGCGTTGGTCGGCACCGTTTGCGGCTGGCTGTACTTTGTCTCCGAGCACGCAAGCGAGGCGCTGTCTCATGCAATAGGGGAGCGTCCTGTCGTCAAGGCCATGCTAGCCGGTCTGGCGCTCGCCATCTGCGGCACGGTCCTGCCCTACACCATGTTTGCCGGCGAGACTCAGGCCGACGTGCTCATGGAAACCTACCTGACCATTCCCGCTGGCGTGCTTATCGCGACCGGTCTTGTTAAGGCCATGCTGACGCCCGCCCTCATCAACCTTGGTTGGCGCGGCGGCCACTTCTTCCCGGTTATCTTCTCGGGCGTAAGCCTGGGCTATGGCCTTGCCATCCTCACCGGCGCCGATCCGGTCTTTTGCGTCGCCGTCTGCACGGCATCGACGATGGGCGCCGTTATGCGTCAGCCCGTCATGGTCGTGGGCCTGCTGCTCATGTGCTTCCCGCTCAAGGGTATCGTCTGCATGATCATCGCCGCCGTTATCGCCGCCGGCATTCCGCTGCCCAAGCCGCTGCGCAAGTAGCGCGGTTTTTCACGAGTCAATTCCAGGGGTACGAGATGATCCTGTACTTTAGCGCGACAGGGAACAGCGAGCATGTGGCGCGTCGCATTGCAGCGGCGACAAGCGACAAAGTTATGTCGATTGAGCGCTTTGATGCCGAGATCCTTCACCTTGCTGTGATGGAAGGCCCCTGTCGGCTGGGGTTTGTCGCCCCGGTATACGCCTGGGGCTTGCCGACGCCAATGATCGAGTTTTTGAAGACTGTCGACCTATCGGTTGCTGCCGGCACAAAGGGCGGCGAGCGCCCCTATACGTTCTATGTCTCGACATATGGTTCGACGACCGGGCAATCGGCCAAGTTCGCCCGCGATCTGCTACACGAGCGTGGGCTCGAGTTAGATGCGGCGATGAGCGTCAAGATGCCCGATACCTGGACGCCTGTTTTCGACCTGTCTGACCCTCAAAAGGTTGAGGGTATCAATAGAGCTGCCGAGGCGCAGATTGATGCCGTGATCGAGGCGGTGCGGGCACGCCGCACGGGCAACATGATGCGCCATCGCGTGCCTCTGTTTGCATCGTGCGCGTATCACGCAATTGGGCTGCCGCGCATGCAACAGACGAGCAAGTTTGCCGTCGATGCCGATCGCTGCATCGGCTGCGGCCTGTGTGCCAAGCGCTGCCCCATGGCGGCGATTGAGATGCGAGACGGCCTTCCCGTCTGGACAAAGCCGGAGTGCGCAGCCTGCCTTCGTTGCCTGCACTGTTGTCCCAAATTTGCCATCTCGCACGGTAAGCGCACGGCATCCCACGGTCAGTACAGGCATCCCAAGCCAGGTGTGAGGATGTAGCGGCTGCTGGCCGCGCTACTTCCAAACTGCGAGCGCGGCGGTGCCCAGTACGATGAGGGCGAGACCGATGACGCTGCGTCGTGAGAGTTTTTCGTTGAATGTCAGGCGCGCAAATAGTACTGATACGACAATCGATAGTTTGTCGATCTGCACCACGACGCTCACC
>CAJKZP010000052.1:0-13188 GCA_905204415.1 uncultured Collinsella sp.
CGCGCGTTTGGCGCCAAGCGCGTTATGCGCTTCTTTCCGCCGGTGGTGACTGGCCCCATCGTCATTTCCATCGGCCTGATCTTGGCAAGCTCTGCCATCGCCAACTGCCAGACCAACTGGTTTGTGGCTGTTATTGCCGTGGCCGTGATCGTCATCTGCAACATCTGGGGCCGTGGCATGGTTAAGATCGTGCCGATTTTGCTGGGCGTTGTGGTGAGCTATGCCGTTGCGACTGCGCTGGGCGAAGTTGATTTTTCGGGCGTCGCAGCCGCTCCCTGGGTTGGCTTGCCCGTCGTGTGGGACAACACCGTGTTTGCGCTCTTTGGGCCGCAGTTCGATAGCGGTCTTGCCACGACGGCCATCATTACTATCATGCCGCTGGCGTTTGCGACCATGATCGAGCATATCGGTGACATCTCGGCCATCGGCTCCACTTGCGAGCGCAACTACATTGCCGATCCCGGTCTGCATCGCACGCTGCTCGGCGATGGTCTTGCCACGATCCTGGCTTCGCTCTTTGGCGCTCCGGCCAACACCACCTATGGCGAGAACACCAGCGTGCTCGCCCTGACGCGCGTGTTCGACCCGCGCGTGATTCGCATTGCCGCGTGCTGCGCCATCGTGCTTTCGTTCTGCCCCAAGTTCGCCGCGGTCATCGCCGCCATGCCGGCGTGCGTAATCGGCGGAGTGTCGCTCGTGCTCTACGGCATGATTAGCGCCGTGGGCGTCCGCAACCTCATCGAGAACCAGATCGATTTCCAAAACAACCGCAACGTGCTGGTGGCCGCCCTGGTGCTCGTGCTTTCGCTCGGCATTGCGTACAGCACCGCCGGCGCCATCGTGCTGGAGTTGGGCGGCGTGACGATTTCGCTTTCCGGCCTTGCCGTGGGCTCGCTGGTTGGTATCGTGCTCAACGCCATTCTGCCGGGTAACGACTTTGAGTTTGATGTCTCCGAGCTCGAGGAGGCTACTGAGTAGCAGCTGCGTTCAGCTAAAACAAGAAATGGTGCCCATGCGTATATGCGCGTGGGCACCATTTTTAATGCGTCAGCATCCAGTGGATGCCGCGGCCCATGCGCAAGTCGGTTTGGGCAAAGTGATTGCCGGGGTTGAGCTCCAGCGTTGTTGGAATGCCGTGCTCGACGAGCAACGCTTCCATCGCGCGTGTGTCGTCGAGTACATGCCGCATCATGCGGTTGGGTGTCTTGGTCTCCTTTTTGCCGAGCGACAGGTAGACGGCGTCGGGCGTAACTGCCATCGCGTGCTCGTGAGCATAGTCGATAAAGCCAGGAAACCACAGGGACCCCGATGCGCTTGCGGCGCGGTCAAAGGCATCGGTTTGCCAGAGGGCCCAAAGCGAAAAGAGACCCGCCAGCGAATAACCGGCAATGCCACGCCAAGCAGGTGGCTGTGGGAGCGATAATTCGACCTTTGGGGTTATCCGGTTCAGCAACTCATCAAGAAAACCGGCAGCTTGGCCGCCGAAAGGCTCGGCATCGCGTACGGTCCCGTCGCATGCCCAGGGGCTCAGCTCACGATTCCAATCGAGTCCGCCAATGGCGACGAGGGTGAATGGCGGACAGCCGAGCTCTCGGCAGCGGTCATAAACATCACTACCGTCGCCCATGACCACGGGGAGGTAAATGACAGGTGCGCTTTCCGTATGCTCCGAATGAACGGTTATCAGCTTTTGCGCTTCCAAGGCAGGCTTCTCTCAGCGTTGTGATATCGACGGTCTCAATTGTCGCACGCTGGCACATACAGGTTGGGCTGCATTAAGAACAATCGCATGCGCACCGCGCGAGTGCGAACAGGAAAACGCCACCGCCGGAGGGGAGCTCGGCGATGGCGTCGTTAAACGGTGCTCGGGCTAGGCGCTTTCATGGGTGCCGTCCCGTGCATCAAAGGCGTCTATGAGCGCTTGCGGCTCACCACGGCGCCTGCGGCGATGGCGGCTGGTCCCGCAAGGGCGGCTGCCACGATGGCTGCGCTCGAGGCGTCGCCGGTTGCCGCGAGTTTGCCGGCGATCTTGGCTCCCGTGGCTGCAACTGCAACGGTCCTGGTCGTCTTCGTGCCCTCGGACTTGGAACCCTCGGGCTTGGTCTCGCTTGGCTTCTCCTCGGGTTTGATCTCCTCGGGAGGCACGATGACCGTGCTCTTGGCGACAGCGGCGTCATAGGGGGAGTCGATCGTGGCGTCACCCGTGCCGATGGTTTGACCTGCCTCGTAGGAGATGCTGGGGCCGTACTCTTCTTCGTAGCGATAGTTAATGATCTTGCCGCCTGCGGGCGCCTGGATGGGAGCGCCTTCGATCTTGATGGTGCCGATCGCCTTGCCATCTTCGCTTATGGCAAGAGCGAAGATTGCCGCCGTGTCTCCCTCAGCCGTGAGCTTGCTGCGGACGATCGAGATACTCGCGGGCGTGATGCCCTCGTAGGTCTGGGCGAAGATACCGATGTTCAGACCCCTAGGCTCAGGGATGACCCCGCCGCTTTGGTCGTTGCTGTAGTGATCGGGGCCATCGCCACCGGTCTCGACATAGCGGGCTATAGCCTTAACAACGGAGTCGCTGATGTAGATGTGGCCGCCAGCGACGTTTGGCTGGTGGTTTCTGGTAGAGATTGCAACCGAGAATTTGCCTTCCGCGAACGCGTCTACGATGGAACCATTCTTGATGACGATGTCGTCCCCGTCAGTGATGAGGGCGATGGCCTGGCCGCCGCTCGCGCTTGTACGGACCGTCACGGTCGCGTGATCGAGCGTAACGCCCTTGTAGGCATAGACACCATATTCAACACCGCTTGCGCCAAGGGAGGCGTTCGTGACCGCGAGACTGCCCTCAGTGTCGACGGCAAGATCTCCCTCGGAGTTCGCCTTGACCTGGCTGCCGCCCGAGATGTTGATGCCGTCTTTAGCCCAAATCGCTGCTTCTTCTATAGAGCTTGCTTCTACCTTGCCACCGCCTTTGATGATGAGATCACTGCCCGCGGCGATGCCGTAGCCTTCGCCTCCTTTAGCGATCACGGTGCCAGAGGAATCGATGGTGGTCTCGCCCTTGGATTGGATGCCTTCGGTACCGCCCGTTGCATTCACGGTGCCAGAGCCCGTGATAGAAAGATTGCCCTTTGCCTCAATTCCGTCGGAAGTAGTGCTTGTGGTGTTCACAGTGCCTGGGCCAGAAATGGAGAGGTCGCCTGTGGATTTAATTGCATCGGCCTCGGCTGTCACATTGAGCTCATCCGTGCTATTCGAGCTCGTTATGTTCAACTCCGCTTTCTGGTTAGTGCCATCCTGCGCTTTGATGGCGGCTCCGGTGTAATCGGGCTCGGTTTTCACGGTGTTCTTGCCCTCGTACGCAATGTTGAGCTTGCCCTCGGCCTTGATCGCACCGCCGTCATAGCCGTTGAGCTTCATATCGTCGGCGCCGTCCCAGCTCCAGGTGCCGGCCTCGTCGCCTGCCGCGGTGCCGGCGTTGTACTGGGTGCCGCCGACGTCCACCCACTCGGCCGCGAGTGAGACGCTCGGCATGAGCAGCGAACTTACCGTGAGCGCGCAAACGGCGCCTACAACGATGCGGCGTGTCACGCGGCGCCAGCTGCCGTGTGCGAGCAGCGTGCGGCGGCGCACGTCGGGCTCGACAAAATGGGCTCCAGAGGTTTTGTCATTGCGCTTGGGGGTCGTGAACAAGGCGGCCATGGTTACTCCCATCCTCATAGGGCCTATGCGATTACGCCCAGCATATCTGCAGGATGTAGCCGGCGGTAGTGCCGTTTTGAGGGCAAAATGTCCAAAACTCGGGAAGCAATACATCGCGCGTCCGTGCGTTGCCTGGCTTTAAAAGAAAAGCGCGGAGCCGCTCGATGCGACTCCGCGCTTTGGTGTTCTGCTTTGGCAGCTTTGCCGCTACGCTACAAAGAAGTAGACGAGGAAGGCGAGGGCTGCGATCCACATGAGCGGCTTGATCTTGGAGGCTTCGCCCTTAAAGAGCGCGACGATCACGTAGGCGATAAAGCCCAGGCCAATGCCGGCAGAGATGGAGTAGGTGAAGGGCACGCCGGCGACAATCATGAACGCCGGGAAACCCTGCGACACGTCGGACCAGTCGATCTCGGAGGCCTCGCTCATCATGAGGTAGCCGACGTAGACCAGAGCACCGCAGGTGGCGGCGCTGGAAACGATGGTGACGATGGGGGAGAAGAACGCGGCGAGAATGAACAGCACGCCGGTGGTGACGGAGGTGAGGCCCGTGCGGCCACCGTCGGCAGCGCCAGAGGTGGACTCGACGAAGGTGGTGATGGAGGAGACGCCCATGAAACCGCCCACAGCGGCGGCGGCGGAGTCGACGATCAGGATCTCCTTGATATTCTCGACGTTGCCGTCGTCGGTGAGGAACTCGCCCTGCTTGGCCACGGCCATCGCGGTGCCCATGGTGTCGAAGAAGTCACTCATGAGCAGCGAGAACGAGATGACGAGGAGCGCGGGGTCGGTAAGGACCTTGACGATGGCGGGCACGCCGCCGGCGTCGGCGATGGGGCCACCGATGCTCGAGAAGTCGAGCGGGGCGATGATGCCGGTCGGAGCCTGGGTCACACCTAGGGGGATACCGGCGATGACGGCGACGACGATGCCGATGAGCAGCGAGCCGGGGACGTTGCGGCAGGCGAGGGCGACTGTCACCAGGATGGAGATGATGCCGACGATGAAGGTGGGGGAGGTGATGTCACCCAGACCGACGAGTGTACCGGCGCCAGCGGTGATAATGCCGGCATCGCACAGGCCAATCATGGCGATGAACAGGCCCAGACCCACCGAGATGGCGTGACGCAGGACAACCGGGATGGCGTCCATGATGGCCTCGCGCAGGCCACAAAGCACGAGCAGCAAGATGACGACGCCCTCAAGGAAGATGACGCTCATGGCCACGTGCCAGTCACCGCCGCAGACGGTGGTGGTGATTCCGGCGATCATCGCGTTGACGCCTAAGCCCGACGCGCAGGCGAGCGGGCGGTTGGCGAAGATGCCCATGCAGATGGTCATGATGCCGGCGCCCAGGCAGGTGGCGCAGGCGAGCGCTCCCGCATCGATGCCAGCGCCCGAGAGCACCGCGGGGTTGACGGCGATGATGTAGGCCATCGCCAGGAATGTTGTCAGTCCAGCGCGAAGTTCGGTCCCGATTGTGGACTTGCGCTCACTGACGTGAAATAGTTCGTCCATGCATACCCTTTCCTTGTTCGGCCCCGAGTTTAGGCCGATTGACACGAACTCACCCACTATAGCCCCTTTACGACGCTGTTGTTCCTCGCATGTTGATGTTCGGCGCTTTGTAGCAGACGGACGGTATTTTTCGCATGAAAATGTGTGGGTACCGTATACTTAAGCGGTTACAACGACCCCTATGGAGGAACGTATGATTAAAGAGCTTTGCCACGACGAGGCTATCCTATCCCAGCGTTGCGAGGTTGCGACTGTCGAGGACGAGTCGGTCGCACAGGACCTGATCGATACCATCAAGTCGCTCGACGATGCCGGCTGCCTTGCCGCTAACCAGATTGGCGTTACCAAGAAGGTTTGCGTCTATCTGGACGACGCCGGCGAGCCCCACGTGCTCTACAACCCCCGTCTGGTGTTTGGCCTGGGCGCCAGCAAGATGGAGGAGAGCTGCCTGACGCACGAGGAGGTCACCAAGTCCACGCGCTATATCAAGTGCAAGGTTGCCTTTGACCAGATTGTCGACGGCAAGATGAAGGAGTGCCGCCGCGACTACGCGGGCTTTGAGGCACAAATGATCCAGCATATGATCGACCACTGTCTCGGCAAGTTGGTCTAAGGGGATCAAAGCACCGCACCTTGCCGCTCAATCGTCGCTCGCGTACCTTAAGTACGCTTCGCTCCTCTTTCGTGGCAATCTGCGGCACTTTGACCCCTTAGACGACCTGCGGGGTTAACTTGGTTGAGTTTATCCTGCTTGAATAGCCCGGGTATGACGTTGCTGTCATGTCCGGGCTTTTGTGTTTAGCGCCTTTTTGTTTGGTGACAATAAGCTTAGAAAGAAAGAACGTAAAGCTAGGAGGCGCCATGTGTACGAGCATTCGATTTACCGATAATTCTGGCCACATGTATCTGGGCCGCAATCTCGACTGGAGCTTTGACTACGGCCAACAGGTTCGCGTGATGCCGCGCGGGTTTCACATTCCGTATTCGTTTATCGACGACGCGACGGCGGCGCACGCGGTGATCGGTATGTGCATCGATTACAGGAACTACCCTATGTTCTTCGATTGCGGCAACGATGCGGGCCTCGCCGTGGCGGGTCTCAATTTCCCGGGTTATGCCGAGTATGCCGAGGACCCTGTCGACGGCAAGACCAATATCGCGGCCTATGAGTTTCCCCTGTGGGTGGCAGCGACGTTCTCGACGGTCGATGAGGTCGAGGCCGCGCTGCGCGACACGGTGATTGTCGCCAAATCTGCCGGAGAGGGGCTGGGCGTGTCGCTGCTCCATTGGATTATCGGCGACAGCCAGCGCAGCATCGTGGTCGAGATGATGGCTGACGGCCTGCATGTATACGACGATCCGGTCGACACCCTTGCCAACCAGCCGACCTTCCCGTGGCACATGGAAAACCTGCGCACCTATATCACCGCCACAAGCGATTTTCCGCAGACGGCGACATGGCGTGGCGCCGAGCTCAAGCCCTATGGAGCCGGTGCCGGCATGCGCGGCATTCCGGGCGATTGCTATTCGCCGAGCCGTTTTGTAAAGGCGGCGTACCTCAATGCCAATTACCCGCAAAAGGAGAGCGAGACCGAAAACGTCGTTCGCATGTTCCGCTCGCTCGAGGGCGTGGTGATGACCGAGGGAGCGTCCAGGATGGGCGATGGCAAGTTCGAGAAGACTATCTACACCGGATGCTTTAGCGCGCGCACGGGCAATTATTACTACGCGATGTATGATGATCCGTCGATTCGCTACGTGAGCCTGATGGATGCCGAGGGCGCAAGCCCCGATAGGCTCGTGGTTCCCGAGCCGCGTCGTTCGTAGCCGATAGCTTTACCGCAATGCAAAGCGGCCCTGCGTCTCTCGTGAGGTGCAGGGCCGCTGTCGTTGATTTATGACGTCGCTAGAAGTTGGCGTCGTTGAGTTGTTCGTTCTCGAGGCCGTCGAGCTGTTGCTGTTCGGGCATATCGGCGACGCTCTCGAGCAGCTCGGTGGGATCGACGTTCATGTCCCTACCGGCCTCGTTGCCGTTGACCAAGTCGTCCGAGAAGATATCGACTTCCATTTCCTCGGCCTCTTCGATCTGAACCTCGAGCGGCACCTGGGTGCGCACGAGCTTAACGGCCGGGCGCATGCGGGCAAACAGCGGCACGTACTCGATGATGATGGCCGAGTTCTCGAGACCGTACCAGCGTGCCGGGCTTCCGCAGGCGCGGCGGACGGCGTACTTGATGGCCATGACGCGGTGGTCGTTGCGGTTGATGTCCGTTTCGGGGGCAAGCATCTTGCGCAGCATGCAAAAGCGGAAGTCGCCCACGTTGCCGCGCGTCTCGTAGATGGAGTAGGTGTGATGCTGCGGTGGCAACTCACCCGATGCCATCAGGTCGCCAACGATCTGGCGCAGGTAGGCGTTGATGCGCTGATTGACCTTAAAGCCTAGGTCCAAGCGCACGCGGAACAAAAAGTCCGTGCCAAAGGTCTCAACGGAATACTCGTGCGTATAGGGCTCATCGGTAACGTGCACGTTGATGAACCAGTATGCCTTAGCGCGCTTGGGGTGCTTGTCCAGGATGGAATAGAGCACGTCGCGGTCGAGCGTGAGCGGGTCGGGGCTTTTGGTGAGAAATACCAGATTGTCAGCGAGCACGGGATAGGTCTCGTCATTGCGCAGACGGTCGAGCTGATCGATGTACTTGGAGACGGGCAACAGAATCGTCTGCGTGCGCTCAATGGCGGTGCCGCGGCGCCACACGTACATAAGGCCAAACAGCAGCGAGGCCAAGAAGATCATGACGTAGCCGCCGTCAAAGAACATGGTGAGGCACGAGGCGAAGAAGCACAGCTCAATGGCACCGAAGAGCAGGGCGAAGACACAGGCGCCCAGCTTGTGTTTGAGAATGCCGGCGATATAGCTCGTCAAAAGCGTGGTGGTCATGAGCATGGTCACGGTAATGGCGAGGCCGTAGGCGCTTTCCATGCGCTCGGAGTTCTGGAACAGCAGCACGATGAAGATGCAGCCGACCCACATGATGTTGTTGACGAGCGGAATATAGAGTTGACCCTTGGTGTCGCTGGGGTAGTGGATGCGCAGGTGCGGCATAAGGTTGAGGCGCGTTGCCTCGGATACCAGCGAGAACGAGCCGGTGATGAGCGCCTGCGAGGCGATGATGGCCGCCACGGCCGAAAGCACAATGGCAAAGGGGCGCAGGGGCTCGGGAAGCATCATATAGAACGGGTTAACGATATCCATCGCGAGCATCTGGGGGTTGGAGTTGTTGGCGAGCAGCCAAGCGCCCTGACCCAGATAGTTAAGGATGAGGGCCGCCTTTACGAACGGCCAGGATGCGTAAATGTTAGCCTTGCCCACGTGACCCATGTCCGAATAGAGCGCCTCGGCGCCGGTCGTCGACAGGAAGACGAAGCCGAGCACCATGATGCCCGAGTGGTTGATGGGCGAGAACAGGAACATGATGCCGCGGATGGGGTTGAGTGCGCGTAGGATGGACAGGTTGCCGAGCATGTTGAACAGGCCGGCGCCAGCCAAGAACAGGAACCACAGCGTCATGAGCGGGCCGAACAGCTTGCCGATCGACGAAGTGCCGGCGCGCTGCATGGCAAACAGGCCGCAGATAATGATGATGGTGATGATGATGACGTTGGTCTGGCCGTCGCCCAAAAGCGCATGGCCCCACTCGATAGTGCGCAAGCCCTCGATGGCCGTGGTGACCGTGACGGCGGGGGTGAGGATGCCGTCGGCGAGCAGCGCCGCGCCGCCGATCATGGCGGGAAGGATCAGCCACGGCGCCACTTTGCGCACCAAGCTAAACAGGGCGAAGATGCCGCCCTCGTTGTGGTTATCGGCCTTCATGGCGATTACCACGTACTTGACCGTGGTCACGAGCGTCATGGTCCAGATGACGAGCGAAAGCGCTCCTAAGATCATGTCCTCGCTGACGGTACCGATGCTGCCGTTGTTGGCGACGATTGATTTCATGGTGTACATGGGGCTCGTGCCGATGTCGCCGTAGACGACGCCGAGCGTAACGAGCAGCATGCCAGCGGAGAGGGGAATGGCTCCATGCTCGCCTTGACCACGCTGATCTTGGGGGCTTGCCTCCAGTTTGTTGTGTGCCACGTGGACTCCCTTGGACATCTGGCCCCTGCAAAGGGCAGCAGACCTTTATGCCATCTTTATACATATAAGAGCAGTTTGGCACATCGGGGTGTTTTAGACAATAATCCCCATCTGGGGATTATTCATGTACGCAGGTGGCATTTCAAAGCAGGGGCTGTTAGGCGCGTGCTGCCTGAGCGATGCCGGTCTTGGCACCTGCGCGTTTGCCGGCGAGTTCGCAAAAGATCGCGCCGCCGATGATAAGTGCGGCACCCATCAGACGGACCGGCGTTATGGCTTCGCCTAAAAGGACGGCCGAGAACACGACGGCCGAAAGCGGCTCGAGGTAGCCGACGACCGCGACGGTCTGGACGTGCAGCTTAGCGACAGCACTAAAGTAGAGCAGGCAGCCAATGCCGGTGTTGACGACGCCGAGCATGACGACGGCGCGCCAATCAATACTGGCGGCGACGCCGACGGACAGGAATGAGGGGGCGCCCTGCGTGATGAGCGTGAGGACCAGCGCGGTCACAAAGGCGGCGCTCACCTGGAGCGTGGAGTTTTCGAGGCCTTCGATGTGTGGCGCACCCTTGCTGGCGATGACCATCAGCGCATAGCAAAATGCCGAGGCGATGCCGCAGGCGATACCCGCAATGGGCATATTGCCGCCTAGACCTTGCGCTGCAATGAGAAAAGCGCCGCAGGCGACGGCGATAAACCCGGCGATTTTGCCGCCGGTCAGTTTTTCGCCAAAGATGAGCGGGGAGAGGGCCATGACGATGATGGGGCCGCAGTAGTACAGCAGCGAGGAAACGCCGACGCCGATCGTCTGGTAGGCTCGGAACAGAAAAATCCAGCTGGCGCCCAGCGCGGCTCCCGAGAGGAGGAGGGCTGCGGCTTCGCGGGGGCGAGATGGCGCCTGCAACTTATGGCGTTGGGTGATGGCGAGGATGGTGACAAGCGAGAGTGCGCCCAAAAACGTGCGCAGGAGCACGATATCGGAGCTCGGGAGCGCGATGGCGGCGGCGATGATGCCGTTGGAGCCAAACAACAGCAATGCTGCTAAGTACGTAAACAGTCCGTTGTTCATACGCTGACATCCCCTCTATATCCGAGCATGTTCACTATGGGTGAACTGGATTTAGAAGAAAAGCGAATATAATGCATGGATAGCATGAGAAAAACTCATGCAAAGGTGGAGGGGTGCCGTGGAAACGAATATTCAAAAGATGCAGGTGCTGCTGGAGACCGTGCGCGCCGGAAGCTTTACGCGCGCCGCCGAGCGGCTGAGCTATTCGCAGTCGGGCGTGAGCCGTATGGTGGCCGATCTTGAGGCCGACTGGGGCTTTAAAGTTCTCGATAGAAGCCGCGAGGGCGTAGTGCTTTCTGCCGACGGGCGGCAGGTCATGCCGGCAGTCGAGGCGCTCTGCGAGGAATTCACTCGCTTGCAGCGACGGGTGGATGAGATGCGTGGGCTCATGCGCGGCAAAATCTGCATCGGTACGTTTTCGAGCGTGGCGACCCACGTGCTGCCGCCGGTGATTGCGCGCTTTCGCGCCGATCATCCGGATGTCGATTACGAGCTGTTGATGGGTGATTACTCCGAGATTGAGCAATGGGTGGCGGAAGGCCGCTGCGACCTGGGCTTTATTCCGCGCGAGCCACGCGGCGCCGGCATGGCGTCGCGGCCGTTGGTGCAAGACGAGCTGATGGCCGTGGTGCCAGCGGACTCCTCGCTTGCCACCGCGGAGGTCGTTTCCCTTGCCGATTTGGCTAACGAGCAATTTATTCTGCTGGAACGCGGTAGCGACGACGAGATTACGCCGCTGTTTCGCCGCGCGGGCCTGACGGTGCGTTCTAAGCTGTCGACCTGGGATGACTATGCAATTATGGCCATGGTCGAGGACGGCCTGGGCGTGAGCATTCTTCCGGCGCTCATTTTGCGCCGCTGCCAGTTCGATGTTGCCGTGCGCCCGCTCGAGGGACGCCCTCATCGGCAGATCAACGCAATATACCGCACCGCTGACGTTTCGCTTGCGGCGGCTCGTCTCCTTGAATATCTCTAAAGGCGCGTACCTGTTGTCCACTTTGGGACAATCCTCGGGGTTCGGTACATTTTCTTATGAAATTGAACTTTCGAATGAGGTGCCGCGTTATACTGCTGCCTAAATTGAACTCTGGTTCAATTCGTGTTCTATAAATTGAACTTTGCCAGCAAGGAGGTTCTAGTGGCCCAAGAGACGTTTAGCGATCGCCTGCGACAGACTATGTCCGATCGCGACGTTCGCCAGTCGGACGTAATCCGCGCATCGGAGATGCTCGGCAAAAAACTCGGCAAGAGTCAGATGAGCCAATATGTGAGCGGCAAGACGATTCCGCGGCGCGATGTGGCAGAGCTGCTCGCCCGCATTTTGGAGGTCGATGCTACCTGGCTGCTCGCCGGTGACGCCGACCAAGGTGAGACCCCTCCGTCCTGTAAAGTTGCCAAATCCGAACCTAGTCCCTCAGCTCAAATTCCAAGGAGCGCCATCATGCGTACTTTCTCTAAATCCACCAAGCTTGATAACGTCCTGTATGACGTGCGCGGTCCCGTCGTCGACGAGGCTGCCCGTATGGAGGACGAGGGCGAGCGCATCCTCAAGCTTAATATCGGCAACCCGGCGCCCTTCGGTTTCCGCACGCCTGACGAGGTTATCAAGGACATGCGCCAGCAGCTGCCCGACTGCGAAGGCTATTCCAACTCGCGCGGTCTGTTCTCTGCGCGCAAGGCGATTATGCAGTACTCGCAGATCAAGGGCCTGCCCAACGTTCAGATGGAGCACATCTACACGGGCAACGGCGTGTCCGAGCTCATTCAGCTTTCGATGAACGCGCTGCTCGACAATGGCGACGAGATTCTGATCCCCAGCCCCGACTATCCGCTCTGGACGGCGTGCGCAACCCTTGCCGGCGGTCATCCCGTACATTATCTGTGTGATGAGCAGGCGGATTGGTATCCCGACTTGGAGGATATGGAGTCCAAGATCACGAGCGCGACCAAAGCCCTCGTCATCATCAACCCCAACAACCCCACGGGCTCGGTCTACCCGCGCGAGGTGCTCGAGGGCATCGTCGAGGTTGCGCGCAGACACCAGCTCATGATCTTTGCCGATGAGATCTACGACCGTCTGTGCATGGACGGCTACGAGCACGTCTCGATTGCCTCGCTCGCTCCCGATCTGCCCTGCGTCACCTTTAGCGGCCTTTCCAAGTCGCACATGATTGCGGGCTATCGTATTGGCTGGATGGTGCTTTCGGGCAACCAGCGCTGCATGAGCGACTTCATCATGGGCATCAACATGCTCTCCAACATGCGCCTGTGCTCCAACGTGCCGGCCCAGTCGATCGTCCAGACGGCGCTCGGTGGCCATCAGTCGGTCAACGACTACATTCGCCCCGGCGGTCGCGTCTACGAGCAGCGCAACTTTGTGTATGAGGCGCTCAACAAGATCGACGGCATCTCGGTGGTCAAGCCGCGCGCGGCGTTCTACATCTTCCCCAAGATGGATGTTAAGAAGTTCAACATCACCGATGACGAGCAGTTCGCTCTCGACCTGCTGCACGAGAAGAAGATCCTGATCACGCGCGGCGGCGGCTTTAACTGGGCCGAGCCTGATCACTTCCGCATCGTGTACCTGCCGCGCATGGAAGTGCTTAAAGAGTCGCTCGAAGACCTCGCCGACTTCTTCGATCACTACCGCCAGGCGTAGGGGATTAGGTATCTACCGCCGCAAAAATCGAGGCGTCGCAGGATAGACATACGACAGCGAGCGAGCCGCATTTGCGCCAAGGTGACGTGAAATGAGAGGGCGCTGACC
>CAJKZP010000053.1:0-13099 GCA_905204415.1 uncultured Collinsella sp.
GGGCCGCCAGTACCGTAAGCGGCATACCGATCAGGTTGTTATAGTTGCCCTTGGTGGCCCAAACGCGATAGCGCTTGGCGAGCACCGCGGCGAGAACGTCCTTGGTCGTCGTCTTGCCGATAGAACCGGTGATGCCAATCACCAGGCAGCCAAGCTCCAAACGATAAGCGTGAGCCAGACGAAGCAAAAACTCCTCGGGGTCATCGGCATGCAGGATGGCGCAGCCCTTCTCATGGGCCAGCGAAAGCAGCTCGGCATCGGGCTCGCGTGTCATCACGACGGCGCCGGCACCCGACTCGATGGCACAGGAAGCAAAGTCGTTGCCGTCGACCTTTTCGCCCGGGAAGGCGACGAATATCGTGCCCTCCTCAACCTGGCGTGAGTCGATAACGCAGCCGCGGCATACCCGATCGGCTTCTCCCGTCACGGTTCGGGCCCCTGTTGCGGCCGCGAGGTTGTTGACGGCGATCTCTATCATTGCAGCTCCCCTGTAAACCTAATAATGCTATCGGCGTATTGTATCCCAGCGCAACCTATGCGTGGTGCAGGGCGTGTGAACACCCCGGATTAACCGACTGGCCATTCCGTAGATTGTAACCCCCTACTTGGTGCGCGGGATACCCAGCACGTCAAGCGCGTTAGCCATAATGGACTGGAACGGCACCGCGGCGGCATGCGAGCTAGCTGGGGTTCCGTCGAGGGTGATGTAGCACAGAACCTTGGGCGACTGCGCCGGGGCAAATCCCATAAAGGACGACATGTAATTATCTTTGAGGTAGCCGCCGTTCTCATCGGCGCGCTCGGCCGTACCGGTCTTGCCCGCCACGTCGTAACCGTCCACCGCACCGCCATCGCCCGTTCCCTCGGCAACGACTGTCTGCATACACGATGTCACCTGCGAGGCGGCCTCCTCGGAAATCGCGCGATCGCCCTCGCCCCAATCCTTTTCATCGCCCTTGCTGGACTTATAGAAGTGCGGCGTCATCATCACGCCGCCGTTGGCAATACCGCCCACGGCACGCGCGACCTCAATCGGCGACACGGACAGCGCCTGGCCAAAGCTCATCGCACCCAAGGTGGCACCATCATACTGATCACGTTTCTTGACAATACCCAAACTCTCGCCCGGAAAATCGACACCCGAGCTGTGTCCAATGCCCCATTTGTCCACGTAGGACGCAAAATCATCGGCACCAATCTTGCGCCCCACCAGAACAAAACCGACATTGGACGAACGACGCATCATCTCGCGTACGTCCATTGTCATGGCGTAATCACGTTTGTCGGCATCGGAAACGGTATCGCCGCCCACCTTGATGCTCGCCGGAACCTCAAACGATGTGCTCGTGCGTACAACACCCAAATCAAATCCGGCGCCCGCCACCAACGTCTTAAAGACCGAACCGGGCTCGTAGGCATCCGTCACCAGACGAAGGTTCATATCCTCGGTCTTGGCGTTTTCCAAATCGGTCTGGTCATAGGTCGGATACGAGCAAGCGGCTAGGATCTCTCCAGTCGTCGGGTCGGTCACCAGGGCCGAACCGTTTTTTGCCTTCGTCTTCTCAACCGCTTCGGCCAAGGCATCTTCCGCCGCGCGCTGAATGTTGACGTCGATCGTCGTCACAATGTCCACGCCATCGACCGCGGCAACCTTTTTATAGGCACCGCCCGCGATATAGCCGCCATCTCTTGCGCGCTCGCGCACAAGAGAGCCGTTCGTTCCAGTCAGAAGCTCATTGTATTGTTTTTCGAGTCCCGTCAGGCCAACGTTGTCCACATTCACGATGCCCAGCACCTGAGAAGCCAGGTTTCCATACGGGTAAACCCGCTTCATGGCCTGCTCAAAGAGCACGCCGGCTAGATTCTTCTTTTCCAGGGCGGCTGCGTCATCCTCGTCGACCTGGCGCTTGATATACACCCAGGAACCATCAGACAGCACCAGCTTGCGGCAGGTCTTTTTATCGATACCGGTGGCCTTGACCAGCGCCGAGACTGTCTTGTCGACGTCCTCGACTAGCTGAGGGTTCACAGCGACATTGCGGCATTCGACCGACGACGTCAGCACGTTGCCGTTGCGGTCGTAGATAGTGCCGCGTTTGGCATAGAGCGTCTGTGAGAGCAGGCGACGCGCGTCCGCACGCTCGCGCAGCTTGTCAGCATTCACGATCTGGTATTCGGCAAGACGGAAGACGCCCGCGGCAAGGCCAACCCCAATACAGCCCATAACGACATCGCGGCGAGGCAGCGGCGTTCCCGTAACCCATTCAGACGACGCCCCCTTGCGCGCGCCCGTATTGCGCACCCGAGGTCCGCCCGAGCCACGAAGACGCGACGCAGGGTCGTTGCCATGGGACGGCCCCGCGTTGTAAGATGGCCGACCCGTTCCTTGATAACCAGAACGTCCCCGCGAGGAGGGACGTCCAGACCCGTGGCTCCCGTCGGAACCGCGGCGATAGTCATTTGTCATACTCAGCTACCGTCTTATTTACTGAGCGGCCGCAGTCGAGCGAGCGCCCGCGGCTGCATCCTGCGAAAAGTCAAGCGTAACGCTCTCGCTGGGCTCCACCATGCCATAGGCACCCGCAAGATCGCGAATGCGCGTGTCGGCACCATAGACCGAATGCATGACCTCAAGGTCAGAACTCTCGTCGGTCGCCTTCTCGAGCGTGTTGGTAAGCTCTGCGTTGCCGTTGAGCACCTGGGCCGTAACACCGGCAAGTGCCACGCGTGCGACACCGATCGTCATGAAGATAGCCGCAATGATGCAAACCGTTTTAAGAACGCTCATGAAAACCGGGCTTACCGCCTGGTTTGCCTGACGGCCCGCGCCCGTGTAGACATCAAAACGCGGTGTGCGCCGCTCACGAGGGGCAGCGGGCGCCTGCGGTGCCTCGCGGTAGGCGGGCACGGCGTTCATATCATAGGCGAGTGCTGCGTTTGAGGTGTTATAGCCCATGATATGCCGCCTCCCATCCCGAGTACGTTGGTAGTGTGTTTAAGCTTCGTTTATGGTGCGAGCGGGAGGTCCAATTTCGCGCGGTCGCGCCTACAGGCGCTGCGCCACGCGGATTTTGGCTGATCTCGCCCGAGGGTTGCGCGCAACCTCATCGGGTTGGGCAACCAAGGGTTTGCGGGTGATGACCTTGAGTATCGGCACGTTGCCGCACACGCACACCGGAATCTCCGGCGGGCACGTGCACCCCTGGCTCATCTCCTTAAAGTGGTTCTTTACGATACGGTCCTCGAGCGAGTGATACGAGATGACGCAAATACGCCCGCCCGGGTTGAGCCACCTGGTGGCGGCGTCAAGCCCTCTCTCGAGCACATCGAGCTCGTGGTTGACCTCGATGCGAATGGCCTGGAAACTTTTCTTGGCAGGGTGCCCACCATGCCGACGAGCGGCAGCAGGTATTCCCGCCTTGATGATCTCGACAAACTGACCGGTGGTTTCGATCGGTTCTTGCTCGCGACGGCGCACGATTTCGCGTGCAATCTGCGAGGCGAACTTCTCTTCGCCATAGACGCGTAGAATCCGGGCGAGGTCGTGTTCGTTATAGGTATTGATGACCTCAGCTGCGTTTAAGGTGTTATTACCCGGATCCATCCGCATGTCCAATGGGGCATCCTCGTTATACGAAAAGCCCCTGCCAGGGATATCGAGTTGCGGTGACGAAACGCCCAAGTCAAACAGAAAGCCATCGACCCCAGGCACCTCGGCCGAGCAAAGCAGCTCGTCCAAGTCGCCGAAGTTGCCCTTCAGCAGCTGGTGCGGGACGCCGGGAACCTCGCGGTCCAGACGGGCGCCAGCGGCCTCGAGGGCCATGTCATCCTGATCGACGCCGAGCAAAAGGCCCGTCTCCCCCACCTGCGCGGCCATCTTTACCGAATGGCCGGCACCGCCAAGGGTGCAATCGCAGACAACGGAGCCGCTCTTTAGCTGCAGCGACTCAAGCACTTCGCCGAGCATGACAGGTTCATGCCGATATTCTTGTGTCAAGATCCCACGCTCCATCCGTTACTCGTGCCTTGCCCTTACGAGAAGAAGAGGTCAAGCAGGGCCTCGTCGTCATCGTCCTCATCGGCCGCGGCGCGGTCCCAAACCTCAAGGTGGTCGTAGTTGCCCACAACCGTGACCTCGCGGTCGAGGTTCGCCTGCTTGCGGAGAGACTCAGAAAGACCGATACGACCGGCGGTGTCCACATCCATCGACGTGGTACGCTTGTTGATCGCCCTCATGAGCTTCTGGTCGTTGATGTCACGCGGGTTAAAACCCTCGTGGCCCTCGCGACCCGCGAAGAGTCCTTCGACCCACTTATCGAAGGCCTCGGCAGAGAACACGTACAGAGCATCGACATCCAGGGCTTTGAACACGCGAACGTGCTCTCCAAGTTCCTCGCGAAGGGGTGCAGGCAGGGACAGACGACCTTTTGCATCGAGATTGCGCTCGTATGCACCAGTCATTCCCATGTGCGCCCTCCCCTCGGTTACTCAGATGGCACGTACGCGGGGAACCACCCCGCCTGTCGACGTCATTAATAATATGGGGAACCGCCCCATTTTTCAACACCTTTCCCCACCCCTTCCCCCATCCCACCCCATCACTCCACCCCCTAACTATTGGGCGCCACCCTCGAGCATATGTTCGAAAACACAATATGTTGTGTTTAACACAAAGGCGGGATGCCACCTGTAGCACCCCGCCTTTCAACCTCAACCTTCAAGTTGACCTTGAGGCGAATTTTAGACCTCTTTACACGCCGTTCACATCGCCCCCAAACTCCCCCACGCGCGCCATGTGCACCCCACCGTGCCATTGGCCGATGGCGCAAAATGGGACGGACCCCCGACTGCCAAAACGTGCGCAACAGCACGTTCCAGCAATCGAGAGTCCGTCCTCGGATAGCATGTAATTGCAGGTCGGCAGCGTATTAGCGATGCGCCAGCGGGTGGGCCGCCAGGTAAACCTCGGCCAGCTGCGTACGATCGACATGCGTGTAGACCTGCGTGGTCGATATATCGGCGTGCCCCAAGATCTCCTGCAGCACGCGAAGGTCCGCACCGCCCGCAAGCATGTGAGTGGCAAAGGAGTGGCGCAACGTGTGCGGATGGAGGCCCACCAACCCCACCTGGCGCCCATAGCGCTCGCATATGACGTGAACACCCTGACGCGACAGGCGCCCGCCGTTCTTGTTTAAAAAGACCGCCGGCGTCCCCGCCCCGCGGGCGTGAGCCGCCAGAGGCTGACGCCCATCACATATATAGTGCGTCAGGGCACGCGCCGCACTTCCCACCAACGGGGCCAGACGCTCCTTGGAGCCCTTGCCGCGAACCAGCACAAAGCCGTCATCGACATGGATATCACTCACATCGAGCCCCACCAGCTCGCTCACGCGAAGGCCGCACCCATACAGCACTTCCAAGATGGCGTGATCGCGCAGGCCCATCTCGCTATCCGGAAAATCCTGGTCGAGCAATGCCGAAACATCCTCCACCGAAAGGCACTCCGGCAGGCGCTCGGCCTTTTTTGGCAAACGCAATGCCGCCGTGGGATTTTGGGCCACAGCCCCATCGCGCACCAAAAAGGCATGCAGGCCTTTGACGGCCGCGAGTGCGCGCTCCACCGAAGCGTCGGAATAGCCCCCGTCGCGCCGATCGGCGACAAAGTCCTCGATGACCCGCCGGCTCACATCCTCAAAGGATGCAATGCCCGTCCGCTCCAGATAGGCACAGTAAGTCGTCAGGTCTCGGCGATAGGCGGCAATCGTGTTGCGCGCCAAGCCCCGCTCGACTGCAAGGTAATCAAGAAACTCCCCCGCCGCCACAGCGAGCGACGAAGGAGCCTCTTCGATATGTTCCCTGTTCGATGGCAACCTTAGTCCGTCGCAAGATTCATGGGCGTCACCTGTAGGCGATCGACACCCTCATGCTGACCAATCGAGGCGCGCACGAACTCACGGAACAGCGGCTGAGGATTGGTGGGGCGGCTCTTGAACTCGGGGTGAGCCTGAGTGGCCACGTACCACGGGTGCACGTCGCGCGGCAGCTCGACCATCTCGACCAGACGCTCGTCGGGTGAAAGGCCCGAGATGACAAGACCGGCGTCCTCAAGCTGATCGCGGAAGGCATTGTTGAACTCAAAACGGTGACGGTGACGCTCGTAGACAAGTTCCTCGCCATACGCCTCACGCGCGAGAGTACCGGCAGCGAGCTTGCACGGATAGGCACCCAGGCGCATGGTGCCGCCCTTCTCGGTCACGTCCTCCTGCGAGCTCATCAGGTCGATTACGCTAAACGGACCGTCCGGGTCAAACTCGGAGGAGCTGGCGCCGGCAAGACCGACGACGTTGCGGGCAAACTCGCACACGGCAACCTGCATACCCAGGCAAATGCCCAGATACGGAATCTTGTGCACGCGAGCAAACTCTGCCGCGAGGATCTTGCCCTCCAGGGCGCGCTTGCCAAAGCCGCCGGGAACCAGGATGCCCGATGCGTCGCCCAGAACCTCATTGACGTTTTCGGCATCGAGGCTCTCACCATCGACCAGCTGCACATCTACGTGACGATCGTAGAAAACGCCCGCGTGATGCAGGGCCTCGATAACCGACAGATATGCATCGGGAAGCTGGGTGTACTTTCCCACGACGGCAACCTTAACCTTATCGGCGTGATGGTTGGCATGGTTTTGCTTGCGCAGGAACTCATTCCATTCGCTCATATCGCGCTCACGCGGATCGAGGCCAAGTCGCTCGCAAATACGCAGGTCAAAGTCCTGCTCGGCGAGCAGCTGCGGCACGTCGTAAATGCTCGCGCAGTCCTCGTTGGTAAAGACACAGTCGGTGTCGACGTCACAGAAGCTTGCGATCTTGCCGCGAATGGCGTCGTCAATATGGTGATCGGAGCGCAGCACAATAATGTCGGGCTGGATACCAAAGCTGCGCAGCTCCTTGACGGAGTGCTGCGTGGGCTTGGTCTTAACCTCGTGTGCAGCGGCGATATAGGGAACGAGCGACACGTGGATGTAGCAGACGTTCTCGGGACCGGCCTCCTTGCGGTCCTGGCGGATAGCCTCCACAAACGGCTGCGACTCGATGTCGCCGATCGTGCCGCCCAGCTCGGTAATGACAACGTCGGAGCCGGTCTGCTCCTCGATGCGGCGGAATTTGTCCTTGATGGCATTGGTAACGTGCGGAATCACCTGGACGGTGCCGCCCAAAAAGTCACCGCGGCGCTCGCGGGCAATCAGGCTCTTGTAAATAGCGCCCGTCGTAAAGTTAGAATCGCGGGTCAGGTTCTCGTCAATAAAGCGCTCGTAGTGGCCCAGGTCCAGATCGGACTCGTAGCCGTCCTCGGTCACAAAGACCTCACCGTGCTGGAACGGGCTCATGGTACCGGGGTCGACGTTCAGATACGGGTCGGCCTTCTGCATCGTTACCTTGTAGCCGCGTGACTTGAGCAGACGGCCCAATGAGGCCGCGGTAATACCCTTGCCTAGGGACGAAACCACGCCACCGGTTACGAACACATGCTTGGTCATATTGAGTTACCTGCGCTTCCCGTAGAAGTTGTCCATACACATCTTACGGGTCTTCATTGTAATACTTGAGAAAGAAGCAGCTCGCCATTTTTCACCAAAGTGCTTGCATTTCTCAATCTCGAAACAAAACGCCGCCCGGAACCTGAGCGGCGTCACAGCAACTTAGGCGGCAGATCGCTACCGATCGGCAAGCTCGTCCTCGAGCATATCCTGAACGAGCATACCCGCTCGGATGCCTCTCAGATACCACCCGCCGCGCTCGGTAAGGCAAATACCATTTGCAAGCTGGCCGCCGTCCTCGCTATATCGCGAAACGACCTCGATCAAGCCGTCAGAATCCAAGCGTTCAATTGCGGCACGGGCTCGATACGGAGACACCCCAACGTGCTCCGCAAGCGTTTTGCGAGAGAAACCATATGTCCCGCCACCTTCGGATTGCTGGGCGATCTCCATCAACACCAGCACTTCGACACGCTTCATATCGTTGACACTCGCACGACCCTTGCCCGCCATGGCAGCCTCCTCTAACCGAGCACGAGCATCCAGCGCGCCGTGCACGACCGACACACCTCACGATGGCAGGTAATATCCATCATGCGGCATCCCGCTAAGGATGAAACAGTTACGGTTATTTTATACCGCTCAAATCGTTTCCAGGCAGGTAAACGGCTATTTTTCGCCGAAATAAACGCTTAATTGATCAAAAAGCCGTACCGGGCGCTAACCCGATACGGCCAAAATGCAATGCAATTACCGCTGCGCTTCAAACTTAGCGATGGAAGAAACCGCGGCGCTCAAACTTGGGCTCGCAGCACACGTTGATGCCCAGTTTGCGCAGCACCGTCTCGTCCGTCGGCGAGATAATCACGCTAAAGAAGGCATCGCAGCCACGCAGCTGTTCCAAGCCCGAAAGGACACGAGCGGCCGTCTCACTCGTGGCCGAGGTGATCGACAGCGCCATAAGCGTCTCATCGGTATGGAGGCGCGGGTTTTTGCTGCCCAGGAAGTGCGTCTTGAGCTTGCTGATGGGCTCGATCGCCTCATCGCTGATGACCTCGAGCTCAAGGTCGACACCCGAAACATGTTTAAGCGCATTCATGATGAGCGAACTTGCGGCGCCCAGGCGCGTGGAGGTCTTACCGGTCACCACGGAGCCATCGGGCATGACCATGGCACCCACGGGACCACCCGTCAGCTGCTCCCTGGTGAGGGCCGCCGAGCGCGCCGGCGAGTAGTTCTTATCGATGCCGGCCTTCTTCATAATAATCTTGAGACGGTCGACTTGTTCATCGCCCACGCCGGTACGTCGCACATTTTCGACCGCGGTAAAGTAGCGGCGGACGATCTCCATCTTGGAAGCGTCGCGGCAGGCATCGTCATCGGTGATGGCAAAGCCGACCATATTGACGCCCATGTCCGTGGGGCTCTGGTAGGGGCTCTTGCCAAGGATCTTTTCCATCAGGGCACGGACCACCGGGAAGGCCTCGATGTCGCGGTTGTAGTTGACCGTGGTCTTGTTGTAGGCCTCAAGGTGGAAGGAATCGATGATGTTGGCATCGTCGAGGTCTGCCGTGGCGGCCTCATAGGCAATATTGACTGGATGCGTCAGAGGAAGATTCCAGACCGGGAAGGTCTCGAACTTGGCATAGCCGGCGGCGGTACCGTGCTTATGCTCGTGATACAGCTGCGAGAGGCAGGTGGCGAGTTTGCCCGAGCCAGGGCCGGGCGCCGTCACGACAACGAGCGGACGCGTGGTCTCGACGAACTCGTTCTTGCCGTAGCCTTCGTCAGAAACGATCAGATCGACATCGTGCGGATAGCCCTCGATGGGATAGTGCAGCTTGGCGGGAATGCCGAGTGCGTTTAGACGATTGCGGAAGACATCGGCAGCGGGCTGACCGGCATACTGCGTGATGACCACGGCGGCAACGGCAAATCCATTTCCTCGGAACAGATCGACCAGGCGCAAGACGTCCTCGTCATAGGTAATGCCCAGGTCGCCACGGGCCTTGTTCTTCTCGATATGGTTTGCATTGATTGCGATGATGACCTCAACATCGTCGGCAATGCTCTTGAGCATGCGGAACTTGCTGTCCGGTTCAAAACCCGGCAGCACGCGGCTCGCATGATAGTCGTCAAACAGCTTGCCGCCAAACTCCAAATACAGCTTGCCGCCAAACTGCGAGATGCGCTCCTTAATATGAGCGGCCTGCAGCTCGATGTACTTCGCGTTGTCGAAACCCTGGCGCATGTGTGGCTCCCGTCCCGTTTCCATTTAATGTCCTAGGCGATTATAACGGAGCCCGCCCTCCCCGATACCCAAACCATCAACAGGCACCAACCAAACATGCCCATCGCGACCACCGGGGACCCGGGGTAGCTAATTTGAAGCAATGACCAAGTCACTCCACACCAACAATGGAAACGTCACAGGCAGAGCCAAAGTCAACGAGCGCCCGCCAGAGCGAGCAATCTGCCCCCAGCACCAACAAGGGGAACGTCGCAGGTTGAGCATAAGTCAGCGAAAGCCCGCCAGAGCGAGCAAGGTGACGTGAAAGAGGAGGGCATAGGCCTTTTGGCCATGCCCGACGATTGAACGTCAGATTGCCGCTCTGGCGGGCTTGCAGCGTCGAGTGGTTCCGGCGTTTGGTAAAACGCCGGAACACAAGAGCGCCCCCTCCCGCGCACGGAACGGGAGGGGGCTAAAGGTAGGAGTCTACCGGTGGGTTGACCCCACCGGACAGACGATGACCAGGTGATCCTTTACAGGATCGTCAAGGTTTCCGTGGGGTACCCGTTGGGTACTTAGAGCAACACGCAGGCGACGGTCAGGATGATGGCGCAGACGACGGAGAGCGCGACGATGAGCTTAAGGGCAAACTTGAGCCAGGTCGTCCACTCGATCTTGGCCAGGGCGAGACCGCCCATGATGGCGCCGGAGGTCGGGGTGAACAGGTTCACGACACCGATGGCGGCGGAGAAGATCATGACCATGACCTCGGGCGAGAAGCCGAGCTTAACAGCCAGCGGTCCCATGATGGGCATGGAGACGGTGGCCATACCGGAGGTCGAGGGAATCAGGAAGGACAGGCCGAAGTAGACCAGGAAGCTCATGGGAGCGAAGATCACGCCGGACAGGCCAGCCAAGGCATTGGCGGCAGCGTCGAGGACGTAGACGTCGAGGCCGGTGTTAGCCATGAGGACGGAGATACCACGGGCGAGAGCGATGACGAGGACAACGGACATCATGTCGGCAGCGCCGGTGATGAAGGTGTTGACGATCTGCTTCTCGGACAGGCCACCGATGATACCGATCAGGATAGCCATGAGGAAGAACCAGGTGGAAGCCTCGTCGAAGTACCACTGGCCAATGGGCAGGCCGGTGATCAGGGCAGACCAGCCCTGGACGACGGCGTTACCGTCGGCATCGTAGACAGCACCAGCGTCAAAGAAGTTGGCGACGCCCTCGTTGAGGTCGGCCAGCGGGATGAAGCCGACGATCATGACGACGAAGGTGAAGGCAAAGGCGATCAGAACACCCTTCTGGCGACCGGTGAGCTTGACCTCCTTGTGGACCTCGGAAGCAGCCTTGCCGTGTGCCTCTTCGGCGTCCTTGAGCTCCTGCATCGAAAGGATGGTGGAACCCTTGTCAGCCTTGACCTTCTTGGCATAGCTCATGACGAAGAAGATAGACATGGCAGTGGTAACAATCCACAGGACGGCACCGAGGCCGATGATGATGGACTGGTTCACGGCAATGTCAACGCCGGTCAGAGCGTCGACGGCAGCGCCGACGGCGAACGGGTTAACCGTGGAGCCGAGGCAGCCGCAGCCAGCGCCGAGCAGGACGGTAGCGGCGCCGACCATCGGGTCAAAGCCGGCAGCCATCATAGTAGCGGCGAGCAGGGCGTAGAAGGGAACGGTCTCCTCGCACATACCATAGGTGGTACCACCGAGGGAGAAGATGAGCATCAGCACGGGAATGAGCATGATCTCGTTGCCCTTAAGCTTCTGCACCAGAACGGCGATGCCGTTGTCCAGGGCGCCGGTCTCGGTCATCATACCGAGGAAGCCACCCAGGATCATAACGAAGAGGCAGACGGGCAGAGCGTCAGCGAAGCCCAGAATCGGGGCGGTGCAGAAATCGCTCAGACGGGCGGCAGTAACCGCGCCGCCGGACGTGCCGGAGACGATAACGGTAATCACTGCAACAATTGCCAGCAGAGCAAGAAGAATGGTGAACGATGAAGGCATACCGCGCTTTTTCTTAGCGGTCTCAGTCATAGTTCTCATCCCCCCTTCATAAATCATTTACTGATCTCGCCCGAAGCGGCTCTTCCGTGCCGTGCCTGCCGCTCGATGCGAGATTTTTACCAGATAAAGCCGCTCGGGGTGTTCGACAATACACCCCGAGCGAGATGCTAGATGCTCTTACTTGAGCGTGGCGTACATGACAGCCTTGATGGTGTGCATGCGGTTCTCGGCCTCGTCGAAGACCTTGGAAGCGGGGCTCTCGAAGACCTCGTCGGTGACCTCCTGCTCGGTGATGCCGAACTGCTCGCACTTCTCGGCGCCAATGGTGGTGTTGGTGTCGTGGAAGCTGGGCAGGCAGTGCAGGAAGATGGCACCCGGGTTGGCCATAGCCATGACCTCGGAGGTGACACGATACGGGGTGAGCTGAGCGATGCGCTCGGCCCAGACCTCGTCAGGCTCGCCCATGGAGACCCACACGTCGGTGTAGATAACGTCGGCACCGGTGACGCCGTCCTTGACGTCGGTGGTCAGCTTAATGGTGCAGCCGTTGGCCTCGGCGATGGGCTTGCAGGCCTCGATGACGTCGTCAGCGGGCATGCACTCCTCGGGGCCGCAGGCCACGAAATTCATGCCGAGCTTGGAGCAGACAACCATGAGGGAGCGAGCAACGTTGTTCTTGCAGTCGCCCATGAAGACGAGGGTCTTGCCCTTGATGTCGTAGTTGAAGTTCTCCTGGACGGTCAGGATGTCGGCGAGCATCTGGGTGGGATGCCACTCAGTGGTCAGGCCGTTCCACACGGGCACACCGGACTTAGCGGCGAGCTCCTCGACGTCGTCCTGGGCAAAGCCACGGAACTCGATGCCGTCATACATGCGGCCGAGAACGCGGGCGGTGTCCTCGATGGACTCCTTCTTGCCCATCTGCGACGAACCCGGATCGAGGTAGGTAACGCCCATGCCCAGATCCATGCCACCGACCTCGAAGGCGCAGCGGGTACGAGTGGAGGTCTTCTGGAAGAGCAGAACGATGTTCTTGCCCTCGAGATAGCGGTGCGGAACGCCAGCGCGCTTCATGTCCTTGAAGTTCTTGGAGAGCTTGAGCAGGTACTCGATCTCCTCGGTGGTGAGGTCGAGGAGCTTGAGGAAGCTACGGCCGGAGAGGTTAACACCCATGGTTCGAATCCTTTCGAAGAAATGAATTACATAAGTAATTAGTGTAGCCCGTTTGACGGGCGAAACCGGTGCGGTTGTAGGGGGACCGCACCGGAAACGGAAAAACTTAGAGGTCCTCGCGCCAGAAGGGCATGCTCA
>CAJKZP010000054.1:0-12922 GCA_905204415.1 uncultured Collinsella sp.
CCCCCAGCCGCGAGACCGAGGAAGTCGTCTCGGAGTTCATTGCCGAGCAGGCGCCCGGGCTACGATACACCATCGTCAACGAGGCCGGCGCATCGGTGTACTCCGCCTCCGAGCTCGCCAGCCAGGAGTATCCCGACCTGGACGTCACCGTACGTGGCGCCATGAGCCTGGGCCGCCGCCTGCAGGATCCGTTGGCAGAGCTCGTCAAGATTCCGCCCCAGTCCATCGGTGTGGGCCAGTACCAGCACGACCTTGACCAGACCGAGCTTTCGCGCACCCTGGGACATGTGGTGGAGGACGTCGTCAACCGCGTGGGCGTCGACGTAAACACCGCGAGCGCAAGCCTGCTGGGATACGTATCGGGCATCACGCCGAGCGTTGCCAAAAACATCGTGGCCTACCGCGAGGAACACGGCGCCTTCACCGATCGCCGCCAGCTCAAGAAGGTCCCCAAGTTGGGACCCAAGGCATATCTCAACGCCGCGGGCTTTTTGCGCATCAGCGGCGGCAAGAACCCGCTCGACGCGACAAGTGTCCACCCCGAGAGCTACGAGGTGGCCACGTCCGTCTTGGAGCGCGCGGGCGTTAAAGCCAGCGAGCTCAGCCGCGGCGGCGTGCCCGACATCGAGCGCCGTCTGGGCAGCATCTCGACGCTGGCAAGCGACCTGGACTGCGGCACCCTCACGCTCATCGACATTGTCAACGAGCTCAAGAAGCCCGGCCGCGACCCGCGCGACGACGCGCCCGAGGTGGTCTTTAGCCGCTCGGCACTTTCCATCGACGACCTGGAGCCCGGCATGGAACTCAAGGGCACAGTGCGCAACGTCGTCGACTTTGGCGCCTTCGTCGACGTGGGTGTGCACCAGGACGGCCTCGTGCACATCTCCAAGCTGGCCAACCGCTTTGTCAAGCACCCCAGCGACGTGGTGCGCGTCGGTGACACGGTAAAGGTGTGGGTAGAGAAGGTCGACCGCGACCGCAAAAAGATCTCCCTCACCATGGTGCAGGGCAAATAATCCGGCATGAAAATCGGACAAACAAGCCCAGGCCCGTTTGTCCGATTAACAGGCACATCTCCGTACACACCACAACAAAAAGGTGCCGCCCATCAAAGAGGCGGCACCAACAAAGTCTCATTCAGCTCAGAACCTACTGGCAAGCTCGTGTCGGCAGCCCCGGTCTTTCCTTTACCTGGCGCGGCCCTCGCGAAGCGCGTGAGCAATAGGGAAAGGGAAGGCCGGGGCGAACAGCCCACGGCGCAGCCAGTGTTCGCCCTACGGCAGGATATGGAAGCCGAGCGAGGCGATATCTTTGGCAAAACCGCGCACGGTATCGAGCGAGACCTCGTACGGGTCGCGGCCGATGTTCTTGCGCTTGGCCAGGATGCTGTTGGGCACCGTGATGATCTGGCAACCGCATCCTTCCGCCTGGTAAATGTTGATGAGCTCGCGCGTGGACGCCCACAGGACCTCACAGTTGGGCTTGGCGGCGGCCTTCTTGACCGACTCCGTCATAAACGGAATGGGATCGACGCCGGTGTCGGCGATGCGGCCGGCAAAGAGCGAGATGATAGACGGCGTCTCGGCGTCAACGGCCTCGACCATCTCGTCGACCTGCTTAGGCGTAAAGATGGTGGTGACGTTGACCTTGATGCCGTCGGTCGAAAGCTTGCGGACCAGCTTGGCGGTGGACTCGCCCTTGGTGGTCACGCACGGAATCTTGACGTAGACGTTCTCGGCCCAGGTAGCGATCTCGCGGGCCTCGACCTCCATGGTCTCGGCGTCGTCGGCAAAGACCTCAAACGACACGGACACATCGGTGATGTGGGACAGGACCTCCTTGGCAAACGCGCGGTAATCCGTCACGCCGCCCTTCTTCATAAGGGACGGGTTGGTCGTGAAACCCTGAACGTTGCCGTTCTCGTACATGTCGAGCATGCCCTCGAGGTTTGCACCGTCAGCGAACACCTTGATTGCCATCTGCCTGATTCCTTTCGTTTGCACACGGCCGGTAAGCTGCTAAACACTTTACCTATGTTTATCAAGGCGTGAGCTGCGGGTTTTTATCTTCTCGGCGAACGGTATAAACACCTCAGTGTTTGGATTGATAAATCGATTGAGCATGCAAACGCAAAGAGTCACAGTTTGAGCAAACGCCAGAACGCGGGATTCATTAGATGAGACCGAAATGCTGCATCGCTGTGACGGTACCGTCATGTGCGACATCGTCGGTCACGTAGTCGGCGACCGCCTTGACCTCGGGCATAGCGTTGCCCATGGCCACGGCCGTCTCAACGGCAGCGAGCATGCCCAGGTCGTTACCCGAATCACCAAAGCCAAAGGTGCGCGCATTTCCCTCGCGGCCCAGATACTCCAGCGCTCGCGCCACGCCCACGCCCTTGTCGATGCCCTTGGGGCTCAGCTCGCGATTCTGGCCACCGGTGTTGCACAGCTCAAACTCGCGATCGATAAAGCCATCATCGTTGGCCACGCGAGCCAAACTGGGCACACTGAGGCATACCTTGCCCACGCGCAGACGGCCGTCGACGCGCATTTCCTCGGTGCTGTGCACCACAGAAGTGCCGATCAGAGACGACTGCTCAACGCCCACAGGCTCCAGGGCAAAAGTAGCCACGTTGGTCTCGAAAAAGGCCTCAATCCCTGCCGCGGCCATACGGCGCGCAAGCTCCTCGATAACGTCCTCGTCAAAGCAGTCCTCATGCACCACGCGGCCCTCGACCTCGAGCGTCGCTCCCGCCATGGCAACGACACCCGCAGGCTCCAAAGCGCGCAGACCATCGGCAATTAGCCACAGGGGGCGACCCGTGCAGATAAATGCCTGGTGACCCGCATTGCGCAGACGACCAAATGCATCGACAACAGCCTTCGACGGATGGACTGCATTGAAGTCCTTATCGGTCATATCGTCGGGATCGAACGACGTCAGCGTGCCGTCCACGTCAAAAAAGAGCACAGCGGATTCGGGGCACGCATCAATCATATGGGTTCCTTTCGGGGGCGAGAGTAAACGAAGTATCCATCATATAATGGAGCGACACAACCAGAGAGGTCACCCATGGAATTTTACGCAAGCTGCCCCGAGGGCTTTGAGTCCGCACTCGCCGATGAGCTTAAACGCCTCGGGCTTTCGCATGTCCGCCGCTTGAAGGGCCGCGCTACGTTTGAGGGCGAGCTCGAAGAAGGCTATCGCGCCTGTCTGTGGTCGCGCCTGGCGAGCCGCGTGTTCGTGGTACTCGGGCGCTTTGAGGCGCAGGATGCCGATGAACTGTACGATAGCGTTTACGGCATCGCCTGGGAGAGCATCGTCCGCCCCGGCGCCACCATCGCCATCACCGCCCGCGGCGTGACCGAGCAGCTGCGCAACACGCGCTTCTCGGCCCTGCGCGCCAAGGACGCGCTGTGCGACCGTCTGGCCGAGACCACGGGCCGTCGCGCCGACGTCGATGCCGCCGACCCCGATGTTCACCTACTGCTTTCGCTGCGCCAGCGCCGCGCGAGCATAAGCCTGGACCTTTCGGGCGATCCGCTGTTCAAGCGCCTGCCGTCCGCGGCGACCCGTGCCGGCGAGGGCGCGCACGTGCTGCGCCCCGACTACGCCGCCCTGGTGCTGGCGCAGGTCGGCTGGACCGCACTGTGCGAGCGCGAGCTGACGGCCGACGATTACGAGAACGAAGCCCTGCCCACGCTGGTCGACGCCTCGTGCGCCGGCGGCGGTCTGCTGCTGGAAGCCGTGAACATTCTGACTGACCGCGCCCCGGGTTTTGCACGCGAGCGCTGGGGTTTTGAGGGCTGGCAGCTGCATGATGCCGCCCTGTGGGAGCAGCTGCTTGCCGAGGCGCGCGAGCGCGAGACCGCAGCGCGCGAGCGCCAGGCGCGTATCGTTGCCGTAGACATCAACCCCGCTGCCCGAAAGACCGCCGAGCGCATGGTCAAGTGCGCCGGCTACAAGCGCTTTGTCGATTTTTGCGCCGCCAAGTCCGCCACCGTGCTGGACCATGCGGGCGCCGTCGCCGGCGCCGCCGTGGTCGCAGACACCACCGAGACCCCGCTTTCGCTCATGCACGACGCCATGACGTTGATCGGCGAGCTGCGCCGCGCGCCCGAGCTCGCTTCGGCACCGGTCGCCGCGCTCACCCGCGATGGCCTTATGGCCCGCGCGCTCCATGCCGAGCCCGCGCGCTCCATCGCCGTCATGCCCAATAACGAAGAGGCAACTATTGAGGTTTGGTCCTCGCTCGACCACGCCGCCGCGGCATTTGAAGCTGCGACCAGTGCAGATGCCGAGGAGCAGACCGCAGACGCTCATGACGAAGCCGCCGATACTCCCATGCCCGAACCTGCTGCCACGATCGACCTGGGCGACGGCAAGCCGCTGCCCGTGCTCATCCCGGAGTCCGAGCAGTTCGCCAACCGCCTGCGTAAGAACGCCCGTCTGCGTCGCAAGTGGGCAAAGCGCGAGGGCGTGAGCTGCTACCGCGTCTATGATGCCGACCTACCCGACTACTCCGCCGCCATCGACCTGTACGAGGGCTGCCCGCAGACGCCGGGCCGCTGGCTCGTCATCGCCGAATACGCCGCACCCAAGACCATCGATCCCGCGCTGGCCCAGGCCCGCATGCTCGACATCTTGGCCATCGCACCGCGCATCCTGGATGTTCCGGCCGAGCATGTGCACGCCAAGGCCCGCATGCGTTCGCGCGGCGGCTCGCAGTACGGCAAGCAGGGCGCCGGCAAGGGCGGCTCGGGCGAGCGCGCCAACATCGCGCACCGTCGCCTGCCGCTCATCGAAGAGGGCGGCCTTACCTTTGCCGTCAACTTTGACGACTATTTGGATGTGGGCATCTTCCTAGACCACCGCGTCACCCGCAACCTGGTGCGCGAGCACGCCAAACAGGCGCGCCGCTTCCTCAATCTGTTCGCCTACACCGGTACCGCCACCTGCTATGCGGCGGACGGCGGCGTCGAGGAGACTGTGACGGTTGACCTTTCCAACACCTACCTGGACTGGGCCGAACGCAACATGCGTCAGAACGGCTTTGTGGGGCCGCAGCATCACTTTGTGCGCGACGACGTGCTCGCTTGGATTCGCGACCAGCGCCAGACGCGCAACCGCTGGGACCTGATTTTTGTCGACCCGCCCACGTTTTCGAACTCGTCCAAGATGGGCCGTCGCACCTGGGATGTCCAGCGCGACCATGTTGAGCTTTTGGCCGGCGTATCGCGCCTGCTCGCACAGGGCGGACATGCCATCTTTAGCTGCAACCTGCGCGGCTTCCGCCCCGAGACGCGTAAGCTCGCACGCGCGGGCGTCGTGCTGGAGGACATTACGGCGCAGACCATCCCCGAGGATTTCGCACGCAACCAGAAGGTGCACCATTGCTATATCGTGCGCCGACTGCCCATCGAGGACGCCATGGCCGAGGTCGGCTTTAGCGCCGAGGAAATTGCCGAGCGAACCGAGGAGTTGCGCAGCCCCGAAGCCCGCAAGCCTCGCGCGGCAGCACCCGCGCACGCGCAGACCGGCAACGGCAAGTCCAACTTTGCCGGCAAACCCTCCCCCGCCGGCAAGCCCAAAAAGAAGAAGTTCTACGCCAGCAAGCCCAAGGGCAAATAACAAAGTTGCGGTGGAATAGTTCCTAAAAATGCCTGGCAAAGGCCCAAACAGGAACTATTTCACCGCAACTCATAGTGGGATGGCGGATGCCAGCCTATCCCTGGGTGACCAGTCGGTAACCGATGCCCACATGCGTTTGGATATAGCGCGGATGCGCAGGGTCGGACTCAATCTTCTTGCGCAGCGTGCCCATAAAGACACGCAGGCTCGCCAGATCGCTCTTGGTTGCCGTACCCCAAATCTCGTGCAGGATAAACTGGTGCGTCAGCACCTTGTCGGCGTTGTGCGCTAGCAGGCACAGGAGCTTGTACTCGATCGGCGTCAGATGCAGCTCCTCGCCATCCATCGCGGCGATGCCGGCATCAAAATCGATATGCAGCTCACCGGTATCGAACGAGCCCTCGGAGGCAACGCCGCCCGTTTGCGCATACGAAAGGCGCGCGAGCAGTTCCTCGACCGAAAACGGCTTGGTCAGGTAGTCGTCGGCGCCGGCATCGAGCGCGCGAATCTTGTCCGCATCCTCGCTGCGCGCCGAAACCACAATAATCGGCATACCCGACCATGCGCGCACCGACTCCACCACCTTGACACCATCCATATCGGGCAGGCCCAGATCGAGCAGCACAATACTCGGTGCCTGCGATGAGGCGGCGGCGATGGCGGCATGGGCGGTCTCCACGGCCATATGGCGCAAGCCGTGCGCCTCGAGCGCAGCAACAATAAGGTTGCGAACAGCTGGGTCGTCCTCAACGACCAAGATGAGCGGTTTTACGGCAGAGTTCGACACGGCGCTACTCCTTATCAAACGAAACGTCGGCGGCGGGAAGTTCAATCGTAAAGATCGAACCGTGCGGGTCCGCCGCGGCAACCTCTATGCTACCGCCATGCGCCAACGCAATGGAACGGCAGAGCGAAAGACCCAAGCCCACGCTGCGGTGGCTGTCGGCCAGACCATGGTTGGCGGTATAGAACGACTCAAAGATCCGCTCGCGGTCCTCGGGTGCGATGCCCGGACCATCATCGGCCACCGAGCACGCCACGCGTCCATCGTCGACGCCAATCGAAATCATGATATGCGAGCCTGCGGGCGTATAGGTGATGGCGTTGTTCACCAGATTGACCACCAGCTGCACCATCAGGCGCGCATCGACGTTGACGAGCGCCGGCTCATCGCACGCCACCACCTTAAGGTCGTGCTCGCGCACGGCAGGGTTCACGTGGCGCAGCGCCTCCTCGACGATATCGTCCATGAGCTCGAGCGTGGTCGACAGTCGCATACCGCCGCCCTCGAGCTTGGTAATGGCGAGCAGGTTCTCGACGGTGGCGTTGAGCCACAGCGCATCCGAGCGAATGGATAGAAGCAGGCCGCGGCGCGTCTGGGCATCGAGCACCGCGGTGCCGGTCGAACCCTGGTCGAGCAGCACATCGGCATTGCCCGAAATACTGGTGAGCGGCGTGCGCAGGTCGTGCGAGATGGAGCGCAGCAGGTTGGCGCGCAGCTGCTCGTTTTTGGCGAGCACCGCCGCCTCCTCGCGGGCCTCCATGGCGCGGGCGCGATCGAGCGCCAGCTCGCCTTCGCTCACGATGGCATCGGCAAGTGTCCGTTCCTCGTGCGTCAGCACGTCGGGCTCGGCAACGATAGCCAGCACGCCCACCACCGAGGCGGGGTCGCCCGAGCGCACGAAGCCGTCACCCGTGCGAACCGTCAGGTAGATGCCATAAAACGCCGAGCCGCCATAAGTGGCATCGAGCGGCGTTCCCACATAGGCGGACGCCGAGAGCCACGGCGGCATCTGCGGCGCCAGTTCGTGCACCGGCGCGGCATCGCCCACGGCCGTGTATGTCGCACGCGGCAGCAGGTCATCGCCCTCGGCGTCAGCGCTGTACCACACGACCGGACAGCCCGAAAGACGAGCCAGCTGCGTTGCCATGGCATGGACAATCTGCTGCTGATCGGCACACCGCTGCAGCATGCGGTTGGTCTCGAGCACCATATGCGTGCGACGGTCGCTGGCGGCGGCCTGTGCCAAGGCGCGGCGCAGGGCCAACGCAATCGAGCTCGACACAAGCGAGACCACAAACATGATGAAGAACATGCCGGGATAGGCGCGGTCGATAAACGACAGCGAGTAGCGCGGATCGACAAACAAGAAGTTGTAGAGCGCCGCGGCGGCAGCCGCACTCAACAGGCAATACAGGCGGCTCCAGGTGAAAAAGGCACACAGCTGCACGGCAAGCACATAGACGATCATGATGCTCGGCGCGAGACCCGGATGGTCGAGCAGCGCGCCCACAATCGTCGCCGCGACCAGCAGCCCCGCCGATACGCAGGCGTCATACAGAGGAGTGCGGCGCGTCAGCGTTGTGCGCCGCCACCAAAAGCTATCGGCAATATCGCCGTCCGTACGGACGTCCATCAGCGCCCCGCCCCTCTCTCATAAACAAAAACCACCACAAAGGGGACAGGCACCTTTGTGGTGGTTTCCCTTGTGGTGGTTCCAAGTGTAAAGCCTTCTACGACCGGCAGTCGCTAGACAAACAGCACGTGCGCGAGCAGAGCACACACGCACACCGCTCCAAATACCAGTGCCACGATCGAAATTACGCGATCGGCCATGTCCATGTTGGCACGGTTCGTCAAAAACCGATCTTCGGCGGCGTCGGCGCGTGCCTCACGCACCATCTCGGCAACCACCTCGTGGCCATCAAGCATCTTTGCATCCATGTTTGCCTCCCCGGTCTCAACCTTGTCCATCGAAAACCAACTCCATGCAACCTGTCGGCGCCTACGGGCGCTCGTTGGGGGCCAGGCGATGCATCTTGTTCACGGCCTTGAACTTGGTGAACAGCGGCACGTACTCAAAGCTCACGTTGGAGTTCTCCAGGCCATACCAGCGTGCAGGCGTGCCGGCGGCGCGGCGGATGATGTACTTGAGCGTGATGGCCGTACGCTCGCTCGGCTCCACATCGCTTTCGGGCGCCAGAAGCTTACGAATCAGGATGAACTTGAACGTGCCGATGTTACCCGGATCCTTGTAGACCGAGTAGTCATGCGTCTGCGGCGGCAGCTCGCCGGTGGCAGCCAGGTCCTGAACAACCTGACGCAGGTAGGCATTAACGCGCTGGTTGATCTTGTAGCCCAGGTACAGATGCACGCGGAACACGTAGTCGGTGCCGAACGTCTCGACCGAATAGGCAAAGGTGTGCGGTTCGTCCATGGTCTCGACATTCACAAACCACCAGGCGCGGGCGCGCTTGGGATGCTTGTCCAAAATCGAATAGACGATATCGCGGTCGATGTAGTCGGTATGGGTGTCCTTGGTCAGGTACACGATGTTGTCACTCATACGCTCGTAACGGTCGTCGTCGCGCAGGCGCTTGAGCTGCGGCAGGTAGCTGCGCAGTGGCAGCAGCGTAAACTGGCGCTGCTCGACCGCCGTGCCGTTGTACCAGCACACCATAATGCCCATGATGAGCATGGCCATCAGAATGGTGAAATAGCCACCGTGGAAGAACTTGGTAAGCGAGCTCACAAAGAAGAAGCCCTCGAGCATGAGGAAGAACGCAACGAAGACATACGGGGCGACCTTAAGGCCGCGATCAACATGCAAGTAGAAGAAGAGCAGCAGCGTCGTGCACATCATGGTCAGGGTAATCGCCAAGCCGTAGGCGGCCTCCATGTGCGCCGAGCTCTGGAACAGCAGCACCACGATGACGCAGCCCACAAGCATGACGTTGTTGACCATGGGAATATAGAGCTGGCCCTTGGTCTCGGCAGGATAGAAGACCTGCATGTGCGGCATGAGGTCCAGGCGACTGGCCTCGGACACCAACGAGAATGCGCCGGTGATGAGCGCCTGCGAGGCAATGATGGCCGCGACGGTGGAAAGGCCGACGGCAAAGGGACGCAGACCCGGGGCGAGCATCTGGTAGAACGGGTTGAGGTCGGCAATGCCCATGAGCTCGGGGTTGGCAGCGTTGTTCATAAGCCAAGCGCCCTGGCCCATATAGGACAGCAGCAAGCAGCACTTAACGAACGGCCAGGTTGCGTAGATGTTGCCGCGGCCCACGTGGCCCATGTCGGAATAGAGCGCCTCGGCACCGGTAGTGGCAAGGAAGCAGCTGCCCAGAATCATGATGCCTGCATGGTTGTTGGGGCTCAATAAAAAGCCGATGCCGCGCAGCGGGTTGAGGCACAGCAGCACCGCGGGGTGCTGGAAGACAAAGAACAGACCCGTACCGCCCAGGAACAGAAACCACAGCGTCATGATGGGGCCAAAGGCACGGCCGATCTTGGCCGTGCCGATGCGCTGCACCAAGAAGAGCACAATGATGATGGCAAGTGTGATGGCCACGACGCGGCCCTGATCGTCGCCCAACACAGCATGGACTGCCGGAATGGTGCGCAGGCCCTCGATAGCCGTAGTCACGGTAACGGCGGGCGTGAGGATGCCATCGGCGAGCAGTGCCGCGCCGCCCAGCATGGCGGGGATGATGAGCCATTTGCCGCAGCGCTTAACCAAGCTGTACAGAGCAAAGATGCCGCCCTCGCCATGGTTGTCGGCGCGCAGCGAGATGAGCACGTACTTGACGGTCGTCAGCAGCGTGACCGTCCATACGACGAGCGAGAGCGCGCCGAGCACGAACTCCTCCGTGACGCTTCCGATGCCGCCGTTGCCGGCAACGAGTGCCTTGGTTACATACATGGGGCTGGTGCCGATATCGCCATACACCACGCCCAGCGTGACGAGCATCGCCGAGATGCTCACAGGAATCGCAGCGTGCGAGGCTGCCTCCTTGGCCTTTTGTTCCATAAGCCGGTTTCCTCCCAACTTTAACGTTCGAGGGGATTATAGGTAATCGGCCCATGTTTTAATGCACTGTTTTCCCAGCTAAATAAAGATTTATACAGTCTTTAGGCTACCGCGGCGATATGGAATGTGACAAAGGGACTGTTCCCTTGTCACATTCGTCATTTTCCGAGCCAGTTTTTGAACCACCACTCCATGGAGCGACTCATCTCGGCCATAAAGGGACTGGTGTGTTTGCGGGTGTAGATATCCACCACGCGCTCGCCCACCTCGCGGGCATGCGGGCGAAACATCGCATCCATCTCGGCCACCTGTGCATCCATGGTCGCGTCGTCCGCGCGGCGGTAGCGCTCTTCGTGCACCAGGTTCACCACGGGATGTGCGATCGCCGGACGCTCCTTACGGGGCGTGCCGATGATGAGCATCGACAGCGGCATGGTATAGGGAGGCAAGTCCAGCAGCGTGGCAACTTCCTCCGCGTTCTCGACGATATCACCGATATAGCAGCTCCCCAGGCCCAGGGCCTCGGCGGCAACCACGGCGTTTTGAGCGGCGATCACGGCATCCTGCGCCGCGATGGCAAAGTCGCCCAGACCCGGTGCACGGCGGGGCGCCTTGCCCGTGCGCTCGACAAACTCGGGCTCAAAGCAGCCCACGTGCTCAAACAGATCGATCCACTTGGCATAATCGACCACAAATATCAGTGCCCAGGGCGCCTTGGCGATCATGGGCTGGTGGTCGCACAGATCGGCCAGACGGTCCAGCGTGGCCTGCTCGCGAATGCTTACGATGGAATACATCATCATGGCGCCCGCCGACGGCGCGCGACTCGCCGCATGCAAAATCGCCGCACGCTGCTCGTCGGTCACCGCCACGGGACGGTCGTTATCATCACGCGCGAAGGCACGCGTGGAGGAACGGTGCTCCAACGTGTCCAGCACCGCATTGCCCGTAGTCTCGACCGGATAGCCGCACGTATCCACAGTCTTGGTGCAAACCTGCTCGCTCATCGCCCTACCCTCGCCATTTCTTTAAGAAGCCTTTACGTTTCCGTGTAATTCCCGTCCATTATCGCGCAGGTCGCCACTACATTGCGCCACACCGCCACACGTGCGCGTTAATATGGCTGGTTGTTGTGCGCAGCCACCAATTGCAGCGCATATCTTGGTAACAATCGGGTAAACCCCCGCTTTCGTAGGTTTTAAGTTTGTGAGGAGTCTCAGCATGTTCGCAGCCGCCATCTCGCTCGTCGGTCTTGCGGCGACCGTCTACCTTGTCTTGCGCGAGGTCAAGGCCATTCGCGCTCAGTCGGGCACCGTCACCAAGGGCGCCTTCGCCTGGAGCGTCGCCTTTGGCCTGTTCCAGCTCTTTTTGACCGTCTGGGGCGCTATTGGTCTCGTCGCGCAAAACGAGCCGCTCGCCTTTGTGATGCTTATCCTGACCAATGCCATCCTCACCGGCTGCGCTTGGGCCAGCATCGCCCGCGACCGCATCGCCCCGCGCGTCTTTGCGTTCGCCAAGCCCGACGCCCCCGCCCCCACCGGCAAGCTCGCCCGCCTGCGCGGCGCCTTTGTGGGCAAACCGCTCGTCGCCGCCGTCCTGTGCCTGCTGCTCGCCGGCGTTTTTGCGCTGCTGGGCATGGAGGTCTCATCCAACCACGACTTTACCTGGGTCTACCCCCTATGCATCCTGCTCGAGTGGGCCATCATCACCGCACTCATGAGCGGCCTGTTCTTCCTGTTCCAGCGCCACGGCGCAGCTCCCGCGGTCCTGGCCTTTGCCCTCTTTGTCCTGGGCATTGCCGAGTTCTTCGTCATCACGTTTAAATCCATGCCCATCCAGCCGGGCGACCTTTCGGCCATCTCCACCGCCGCTGCGGTCGCCGGCACCGGCTACACCTTTTCGATCTCGCTGTTCTGCGTGCTGTCCATGGGCTTTACCGCCATCGCCATGCTGCTATGCGAGTACGCCGGCCTGGTGGCACCGCACCGTCAGAAGGGTGCCACCAACGCCAAGCGCATGCTGCTCACTAACCTGCTCGTCGCCGTGCTGTGCCTGGGCGGCGTGACCGCGCACGTCACGCTTATCGACTACTACAACACTCTCGGCATCACCGTCTACACCTGGCGCCCGCTCGAGAGCTACTGGCGCGAGGGCTACCTGCCTGCCTTTATTAGTGCGGCGCAGTCCATCAAGCCGCCCAAACCCGCCGACTACTCCGTCGACGATGCCAAGGCCACGCTCAAAAAGTATGCCAAGGCCTACGACAAGTCCGATGCCGCCACAAGCGACGCCCGCACTGCCGCCCAGGAGCAGTTCGACAGTGAGAAGCCCACGGTCATCGCCATCATGAACGAGACCTTCTCGGATCTTTCGATCTATCAGGAGATGCGCGCCGGCTACGAGGGTCCGCAGTACTTTAAGAACCTGTCCAACTGCCTCAGCCGCGGCAAGCTCTACGTGAGCGCCTACGGCGG
>CAJKZP010000055.1:0-12624 GCA_905204415.1 uncultured Collinsella sp.
AGTCCTCGACCAGGTAACGGAACGTCTTAGCCATACCAGTGACCTCGGCGGCCGGGAGCACCTTGACGGGCATCGCCATCTTGCCATCACGGCTCAAGACGGCGATGCCGATCCTGGTCTCCCCTATGTCCAGCGCGAGCGCGACCACAGCGACTACTTAGGCGCCGAGCGCGGTCTTGGCGGCCGCGAGGGCATCGGCGATACCGGCGGCGTTCTTGCCACCGGCCTGGGCCATGTTGGGACGACCGCCGCCGCGACCGTCGACCAGGCCCGCAATCTGCTTAATCACGTTACCGGCGTGGAAACCGGCCTTGACGGCATCGTCGGAGCCGGCGGCGAGCAGGGCCGGGGTGCCCTTCTCGGTCACGCTGGCGACGACGCAGGCGACGGGACCGGCGACCTTCTGGCGCACGGTATCCCAAACGTTGCGCAGGTCAGCGGCCTCGAGACCCTGGAGCTCAGCGACAACGAGCTTGTAGCCGTTAACCTCAACGGCGCCCTCGATGGCACTGGAGATGGCATCAGAAGAGCCACCGGTCAGCGCCTTCTTGAGCTTGTTAGACGTCTCGCGCAGCTCGGCCTGCAGGTTCTCCACACGAGCGGGGACCTCGTCAACTCGGCGCTTGGAGTCGGCGGCCGCCGCGTCGACGAGTGCCAGGCGGTCGACCATGTAGTCGAGGGCGCCCTTAGAGGTAACGGCCTCGATACGGCGGACGTTCGAGCCCGTGGAGGACTCGGAGATAATCTTGAACAGGCCGATCTCGGCAGTGTTGGCAGCATGCGTACCACCGCAGAGCTCGCGGGAGAACGGCTGGTCCTCGGCGCCCACGGAAACGACGCGGACGACGTCGCCATACTTCTCGCCAAACAGGGCGACGGCGCCGGCGGCCTTGGCCTCGTCGATGCCCATGACGCGGGTCACGACCGGCTTAGATGCAAAGATCTGCTGGTTGACCAGGTCCTCAACAGCCTTGAGCTGCTCGGAGGACAGGGCCTCAAAGTGCGTGAAGTCAAAGCGCAGGTGCTCGGGCGTCACCAGCGAGCCAGCCTGGGAGACATGCTCGCCCAGGACCTGCTTAAGGGCGGCGTCGAGCAGGTGCGTGGCGGTGTGGTTGCGGCGCAGGAATCCACGGCGCTCGGCGTCGAGCGCGGCGGTCACGGTAGCACCAACGGTCAGCGTGCCCTCGGTGACGTGCGCAACGTGGGCATACAGGCCGTTGTGGTTCTTGGTATCGGAAACGGTCAGCAAAACGCCCTCGGCGGAAAGCTCGCCGGCGTCGCCCTGCTGGCCGCCCATCTCGGCATAGAACGGGGTACGGTCGAGCACGACCTCGACATCCTCGCCCGCGGCAGCGGACTCGACGGACACGCCGTTGCGCACGATGGCGACAACCTTGGCGCCCTCGATCACATCGTTGTCATAGCCGTCGAACTCGGTCGCAGCGACCTTGTCCGAAAGCTCGACCCACACGTCGTTGAAGCTACCCCAGGCATCGCCCTTGGCATTGGCGCGAGCACGGGCCTTCTGGTCCTCCATGCAGGCGGTGAAGCCGTCCATGTCGACGTCATGGCCAGCGGTGCGAGCAATCTCGACGGTCAGGTCGATGGGGAAACCAAAGGTATCGTGCAGCTTAAAGGCGACATCGCCCGGAAGTACGGCGCCCTCGGCAAGCGCTGCCAGGGCCTCGTCCAGGTAGACGCGGCCGTTGTCCAGCGTCGTGGAGAAGCGCTCCTCCTCAGAGGCGACGATGCCCTTAACGAGCGCGACGTTCTTGAGCAGCTCGGGATAGGCCTCGCCCATCTGAGCGTTGACCTCGTCGATGAACTTGGTCAGGAAGGCGCCCTCGATGCCCAGTAGGCGACCGTGGAACACGGCACGGCGGAGCAGGCGACGAAGGACGTACTCGCGACCCTCGTTACCGGGCAGGATGCCGTCAGAGATCATGAAGTCGACGGCACGGGAGTGGTCGGCGATGATACGCAGGGAGCGGCTGGCACCGGAGTAATCGTCGGCGTCATAGGTCTTGCCGCTGATCTCCTCGCCCAGCTTGATGAGGTGCTGCATCAAATCGCCGTCGTAGTTGGCGGTCTTGTGCTGCATGATGGCGGCCATGCGCTCCAGGCCCATGCCCGTATCGAGGTTGCGGTGCGGCAGCTCCGGCATGGAGCCGTCCTCCTGGCGGTCGTACTGGGTAAATACGAGGTTCCAGAACTCAAGGAAGCGGTCGCAGTCGCAGCCGGGCTTACAGTCCGGGCTGCCGCAACCGACCTCCTCGCCCATGTCAAAGTAGATCTCGGAGCACGGACCGCAGGGGCCGGTGGGGCCGGCGGCCCAGAAGTTGTCGTCCTCGCCCAGGCGGGAGATGTGGTCCTCGGCAACGCCCAGAGAACGCCACACGTCGTGGGTCTCGTCGTCCTCGGTAAAGACGGTAAAGTACAGGCGATCGAGCGGCAGCTTGAACTCCTTGGTGATGAGCTCGAAGGCCCAAGCGCAAGCCTGCTGCTTGGAGACGCCGCCAAAGGAGAAGTCACCGAGCATCTCGAAGAACGACAGGTGACGGCCGTCCTCGCCGATGCAGTCGATGTCGTTGGTGCGGACACACTTCTGGCAGGAGATCGCGCCGATCTCCTTCATGGTCTTCTTGCCCTGGTAGTACTCCTTAAACTGGTTCATGCCGGCGTTGGCAAGCAGCAGCGAGGGGTCGTCAGGAACAAGGGACGAAGAAGGATAGAGCTTAAGACCGCGCTCCTCAAAGAAGTTGAGGAACTTGGAGCGGATCTCGGCCGTAGTCATTGACGGGTAGTCAGCACTCATAGAGGGAATCTCCTCGGTTTCACATCGAAACAGTTCAAACGTAACGATATTACCATCCCGCCGCGCCTGTGCAAAAAAGAGGGCCGCCAAACAGCGGCCCTCCAGCGAATTTGCACGTTATTGCCTATATACTTTATCTTGAAATGACTTACTGTTCATCATCATTGTCCATGGAGCCGTCGATGCCGGTTTTGGTATCGTCGTCCGAGTTGGAGTCATCGTCCTTGGCGAAGGGATTCTTGAAAAAGCTCGTCGCATCGGGCTGCAGGCCCGAGAGCTTGATCCAGGGATTCTCGAGCTCGGGCTTGGGCATCGCCTGGGCCTCGGGCGCGGTCTCATTGCCGATGAGCTCGGACTCGTAAATGAACGTATCGTCTCCAAGCGCGTCATAGGCGGCGACCGGGTTGCCCTCGGCATCGCGATACGGCGTGCCCTTAAACACGGCACCGTCGTATGCCACGAGCTGACGGCCGGTCTCGTTCTCAAAGTAGTAGACGAAAATGCCCTTGAGGGCCGCGCACAGCGGAATGGCGATGACCATGCCGATGGGACCCATGAGTGCCGAACCAATAACGAGGGCCGTCAGGCTCATGATGGGATGCACCTGCACCGAACTCTGCATGACCTTGGGGGAAATGACGTTATCGGTGACGTTTTGAGCCACCATGGTCACAACGAGCGTCCACAACGCCAGCATAGGGCTAAACATAAAGCCGAGCACCGTGGCAATCGCCGCGCTTACCCAGGGACCGACAACCGGGACCAAGTGCATGATGCCGGTAAAGATGGCCATGAGTGCCGCGTAGGGATGGCCAATGAGCGTAAAGCCGATAAAGGCGAGGATGCCACCGCAGATGGACGTCACGACCATGCCGCGCATATAACCGCCGACCGAGCGCGAAAGAATCGCGACCATAAAGCGGTACGAGGTCTCCTTTTCCTGGCCAATGATGGTGCAGACCTCGTGGTGCATGCGGGGGTAGTCGCAGGCCAGCCAGTAGGCAAGCACCAAACCTAGGAAGATTACGAACAGCTGCGAGGCCGTGTTGGTAATAAGCGGGAACACGCCGCGACCGAGCTCAGCGGCGATTTGCGATACGTACTTGGACGCCACAGTAACCAGCGAGGACAGATTATCGTCCAAGTACTCCTTGAGCGGCGTGTTGTTGAGCGTCTTAGCGTGCGAAATCATCTCGTTGAGATCACCGCCCACAACGCGAAGCTGCTCAGGCAGACGGCTCAGGACTTCCATAATCTGACCGAGCAAAATAGGCGACAGGATGCAGACGACGCCGACGAGCACTGCCACAACCACGATCAGCGCGATGAGCGAACCGATGCCACGACCGACGCCGTGATGCTCGAGCCAGTTAGTGATCGGCGACATCACAAAAGCGATGATGGAACCGACAGCGAGAAACTCGATAACCGGCGCCAGGATACCCATAAGGTTAAAGATGACGGCTGCGATGACAATGCAGCCGACGACAGCCCAAATGCGAAGCGTCAGAATACGAGTATCGCGCAGCGTGCGGTCGGTTTGTTGGGGGTGCTCAATCATGAACGAACCATCACTCCGTCGGGGTCGATCTTGTCCTGTATCTTCTTAAGGGTACGGCGCAGCAGGCGCGAAACCTGCACCTGCGAGATACCCAACTTCTTAGCGATCTCGATCTGGGTCATGCCTTTCACAAAGCGCAGCTCGATAACCTCACGCTCGCGCGGAGAAAAATCGCGAATGGCCTCCTCGATCACCAGGCGGTCATCGGTAAAGTCAAGCTCGTTGTCGTCATCGGCATAGCGGTCGAGAATCGAGGGGGCATCATCGGAATCGGACGCGCCAGGAGCCTCGATGGGTACCGAGGTATAGGCCGAAGACGATTCCATGGCCTCCAGCACCTCGTCAACGGTCACGCCCAGGTACTCAGCGATTTCTTCAACCTTAGGCGAGCGCTGCAATTCGTTAGTAAGCTTGTCGGTAGCCTGGTTGACCTTGGCAGAAAGCTCCTGCAGACGGCGCGGCACGCGCACGCTCCAGCCCTTGTCGCGGAAGTGACGCTTGATCTCGCCCAGGATGGTAGGCGTGGCAAACGTGGTGAACTCGAGTCCGCGCTCGGGATCAAAGCGGTCGATTGCTTTAAGCAAACCCAGGTATCCGACCTGCATCAGGTCGTCGAGCGGCTCGCCGCGGTTCTTAAATTTGTTGGCAAGAAACCTTACCAGGTTCATATGGGACATGACGAGCTGCTCACGTGCGTCCGGATCACCGGTCTCTTTGTAGCGACGAAACAGCTCGCGGGTTTTCTCCTTGTCCCAAGCGGTCTTACCGCTCCGGGAACGTTCGGCCATATTAGATATCCGCCTTGAGGTCGAGGGAAAGCGTCAGAGGCGCCGCAGTCTTTTCGTAGGAATCGCACACGCTCGCTAAAATGAGCTCGGCATACACGGCAGCCTGGTCATCCTCATCGACAGTCGCCTGATCGCCAAAGGTAAAGGTCATGCCCACATGCGATTCGTCGACATCGAATTTAATCGAGATATCGTCGGAATCAACGGCCGTGCAGCCAAAGATGAAGGCCTCCTCGGCAGCCATACGGATATCCTCGATGCGATCGACGGACATGGAACACAGCGCGCCGACATTAGCCGCCGTCATGCGCACGAGGCGCGCCAGACGCGGATCCCCGGCAACAGTCAGCGTGATGGGGCAAGTTGCTTCGCTACTCATCGCAGGACTCCTCGGAGGTCTCGTCGGGCGTATAGGTGTAATACTGAGCAGGCTTGGCTGCGGGCTTCTGAGCCGCATCCGCACCATCGGCGGCCTCGTCCTCAGCCTCACCAATCAGAACGCGCTCGGTAGGCTGCTCGGCCTCGGTGGCGGCAGCGGCGAGCTTGCGATCGGCGTCGGCTGCAGGAGCCTTCACCTTGTTAAAGAGTTTCTGCACGGCACCGGCCGCAGAGTCGGTCACACTCGACACAGCATTGCTGGCCTCGGCCATGCTGCCCGTAACCTCGGAAATGTCGCGAACCACGGCTTCAACCTCTACGAGATTAGAAGTCAGGGCGTCGACGGCGGTCTTGCTCGACTTGAGGAGCGGCTCCATCTGGGCAAGCGCCGGCGTAAGCTCGTCGACAGCGCCGTCGAGTTTTGCCACCACGGGCTGAGCCTCGGCGATAGTGTTGTTAAGGTCGGTCACCGTCTTGTCGAGCGAATCAACGACGGTGCGGGTCTTTCGCAGCGTGAGCGCGAGCTCGATAACAGCCCACACGCCGGCAACGGCGAGTAGCAGCAGGGCGATTTGAATGGGACTCATACAAGCCTCCCGAAGGAATCGAAATACAGGCGCTGTTCATGGTACCCCAAAGAAGTGGAAAGATACCCAAAGGGAAATTGCGAAGTCCCAAGGACCTACTTGGGCGCATTGCCGCTACGGTCGCGCTCGCTTTGCTCTACACGCCACTCTTCCCAGCCGCGGCCGGCAGGCTGCCAAAACGCACCGCGCTCCAGCCCCTCGGGCAAATAGCGCTGATCGACCCAGCCTTCGGGATAATCATGCGGATACTTGTACACACCGTATTCGTCGCTGCCCGGGCGATGACGATCGCGCAGATAACTCGGCACCTCGCGGAGCCCACTTGAATGAATATCGGCCAACGCCGCATCGATCGAAGCCTCGCACGCGTTGGATTTAGGCGCCAGGCACACATAGAGAGCAGCCTGAGCCAGATTAATGCGGCACTCGGGATAGCCAATGACCTCGGCAGACTTAAACGCGGCATGTGCCACCAAAAGCGCCTGCGGATCGGCGTTGCCAACATCCTCAGAAGCCTGAATCATAATACGACGAGCGATAAACTTAGGGTCCTCCCCCGCGTCAATCATGCGCGCGAGCCAATAGATCGTGGCATCGGGGTCACTACCGCGCATGGACTTAATAAACGCACTGATAATGTCGTAGTGCATGTCACCGTTTTTGTCGTACGAAAAGCCACGACGCGGGTTGGCAATCTTTACGTCATCCACGGTGATGGGATAGCGCTCCCCCGCAGCCGGCGCTGGCGTTCCCTCGGTATCGGGGCGCGTGACGGCAATCTCGCTCGCAAGCTCGAGCGTCGTGAGCGCCGAGCGAGCGTCGCCCGCAGCCAGCGTGCAGATGGTCCTAACCGTATCCTCATCGGCCGAGAACTTGCCGTTCAAACCCTGCGGTGCCTCGAGCGCACGCTCAATCAGCGTGGCGATGTCCTCGTCTTTAAGATGCTCAAGCTCCACCACGCGACCGCGCGAGAGCAACGCCGAGTTGACCTCGAAGTACGGATTCTCAGTCGTGGCGCCAATCATAATGACGGTACGGTTCTCAACCGCATGCAGCAAGGCATCCTGCTGCGACTTAGAAAAGCGGTGAATCTCGTCGATGAACAGAATGGTGCGACGGTCGTACGTATTCAGGCGCGTCTTAGCCTCGTCAATCACGCGACGAAGATCCTTTACGGTGCCCGTCACAGCGCTGACCTCGACAAACTCGCTCTTGGTATGATTGGCGATAATGTGGGCCAGCGTCGTCTTGCCCGTACCGGCCGGCCCGTACAGAATCACACTCGACAGCACGTCGTGCTCAATCGCGGCACGCAACCACGAGCCCTTACCGACGGCCTTTTGCTGGCCCACGTACTCGTCGAGCGAATTGGGGCGCATGCGCACCGCAAGCGGCGCATTCATAAAAGAACGCTCGCGCGTCGAAGCAGAAAAAAGGTCGTCCATAGCCATCCCGTGCATTAATCAAAAACGTTTTCACCTACAGTATACCGAAAATATACGAACTACCGTTCGTTAATATAGGTACGGTGCGGAAACTTCAGTCCCGGGAACAGCTTGCTCGTGAGCTCACAGAAATAGCCATCCGTCATGCTCGAAATGTAATCTACTACGGTCTGATCTATATCGTCCTGCCATGCATAGGCGCGATCGTAGTAGGAAAGCTGCTGCTCAATGCGAGAAATGTGGTGCTTAAAGATATACGAGGACTCGTCTCCTTCGTTTATGTCCTGCAGGCAACGGTCGTAGAGCTTTTCGAAGGCCTCGCGCAGCTCCGCTTCGGAGTCGCCCTCGATACCGCCCTTGCTATAGATCTTCTCGTAGTTTTCACGCTTGGCCCGGCGGATCTCCTCAAACAGGTCCTCGCTCATCTCGATGCGCGACTTGCCATAGCTGTGCTCGACGATATCGATAGAGGCATGCGTAAGGATCCAGCTGTTGTATGCGCCGCCCAGGTCATCGTCAAAGGCGTCGGGTGACAGAAGGCCTGCCGCAATGGCGTCTTGGCGATCGCGCCCCACATAGGCAAGGATATCCGAGATGCGAACCACGCAGCCCTCGAGCGTCATGGGGCGCAGGTGCTCAATTGCGCTGTAACCTGTGGCAATGCAATCCTCAACCGTAAGGTCGAACTGGTCAAAGGAGCTCATGTCCGAAAGCTCAAACACACGCTGTTCGTACTCACCGTTGTGGCATAGCACGCCGTCGAGCGTCTGGAGCGACACGTTGCGGCCGTACAGCGCGTCGAGCACGCGGACCGACTGTACGTTATGGAAAAAATAGCGGCCCGTGCGATCGTGATAGATATCGTTGAGGAATCGCTCACCCGCATGGCCAAAGGGCGTGTGACCCAAGTCGTGGCCCAAGCCAATCGCCTCAATCAGATCGCAGTTGAGCCCCAGAGCACGTCCGATATCGCGAGCGATGCGCGAGACAAGCTGCACGTGCAGGCCGCGACGCGACAGGTCATCGTTGCTGCGAAAACTGAAGACCTGCGTTTTGCCTGCATAACGCGTGTATGCGGGCAGATGCAGAATCTTTTCGGTATCGCGCATGAAGGCCGGACGCATGAGCGTGCCCTCGTCTGCAGCCCGATCGACACGTCGGATGACCTGGTCGTCACCGCATCGATAGGGATTAACGACACCCGAGGCGCGGTCGGCAGCGATACGCTCGACCAGCTCGGGCGACAACACCGCGGGAATGCGATCCATACGCGCCTTGATGGCGGCTGTCTGTTGATTGATTGCCATGGCATGCTCCTTAAAAAGGGCGCGCAAACGGTTACAGCGTACTACCCACAACCTCGATTATGGCAAATATCGGCACCAAAAACGGCAGCAAAGGCAGGGAGCGCGATTTTGCGATGAGACAGGCGGCGGCAAGGGTCAGGAGCGCAACCCCAAACGCGACGACACATCCCAAGGGATCGAGGGTACAAAGGGCAAAGAGCGCCTTGGCGTCCCCCATGCCAATGCCGGGAGCATGGCGAATACGACGCCAGAGCGACTCAGTAAGCACAAGGGCAAGGTAGACGATAACCGCAAGACCGGCGTGGTCAAGCGCCGTGTTAACACCCTTGTCGAGCCAAACGCCCGCAAACGCTGCCACCGCACACGCACCGGCAAGTTCATTGGGAAACCGCCGCTCACGGGCATCAATCGCCGCGCCGGCAAAGATGCAAATCCAAAACGGAATATAGACCATCGAACACCTCCCTGGGCAGCTCAAACGCAAAAACCACCACAAAGGTGCCTGTCCCCTTTGTGGTGGTTTTGATCGTGGTTATTTGGCGCCTTGCATGACCTCGTCGAGGGTAACGCTTACGGCATGCTGCGTCGGCACCCAGTCGACCTTCAGGAACAGAGCAGCCACCGTAATGGGGATATAGCTGAACATAAAGATCGGGAAGGTAAACAGGTTGGTCACCAGACGCCACTTTTGCGCGCAGTGAATATGCTTGTACTCAAAGATGGTCGTGAGTAGCGCCAGGATAAAGAAGGTCTGGTACATCATCGCGAAGGTCATAATGAGCGAGGCGGCACAAGCCTGCATCTCGACCTCGGTGGCCAAGAAGCCGTGCGAAAGCCCGCCCACGATGAGGAAGGTAGCATTGGCGAGCATCGAGATCAGCGATAGCAGCATACCCGGAGCGATTGTCATAAACATGTCGTAGGCGGCAAAGCGATGATAGCGGAAGGTCGATTTGACCAGATGCTTACCGTAGGTAAAGAACACTTGGTAGAAGCCCTTGGTCCAACGCATACGCTGTTTCCAGGACGCCTTAAACGTCACAGGCTGTTCGTCAAAGAACTCCGCCGGCGCGTAGCCAATGCGAATGCCGTGAATGGCGCAGAACGTGGTGAACTGAATATCCTCGGTCAGCGTGTGGAACTGCCAACCGTGCATGCCCTCGATAACACTGGCGGAAATGAGGTAGCCCGAACCCGAGACGGCGCAAGACGTCTTGCAGATGTTGCGTGCGTTGTTGAGAAAGCGCGCCTCTCGCAGATACCAGGTGGCATTAGCCGCCGAAATCCAAGAGCTGCCGAAGTTCTTGGAGTTGCGATAGCTCGTGACCACATGGAAGCCCTGGTCAAAGGCATCGTTCATCTTGGACACGTAATCGCGGGCGAGGACGTTATCGGCATCGAAGATAAAGTAGCCTTCAAACGTATCGGGATACTCGTTAAGGATGCGGTCGAAACCAAAGTCCATGACCCAGCTCTTACCCTTGCGGGCTAGGTCGTTGCGCTCATAGACAATGGCGCCCGCCTCGCGCGCGAGCTGCGCCGTGTTGTCGGTGCAGGCGTCGGCGACCACGAAGACCTCGATAAGCTCGGACGGATAATCCTGATCCTTGATGGAGCGAACGAGGTTGGCGATCACGGCCTCCTCGTTATGTGCCGCGATAAAGAAGGCATAACGATGCAGTTTTTTGGCCTTAGGGGGCGCGACCTCGCCACGAAGAGCGCCAATGACAAAGAAGACCACCTGGTACAGAAAGCAGACCGTGAGCAGCGTGACGACAATCTGGTTGAAGATCACGATGGGTGTGTTGGTATGTAAAAAGGCGAGCATGCAGGCTCCCAGCAACGCGTTACGTAAACAACCGTATATCTTACCGCAGGCTTACCGAGTTCAAGAAACCACCTAATACTGGCTAGGCTTCGAGCAGACCGAGCTGCGGGACGATTTCGTCACCGGCGGCAGTGCGGCCGAGCGAACGCGGGGCCAGGTCATCCAGAACCGCGGCAAGGTCCCACGGCAGCTCGTCACGGCACTCAATGCGCTCCCCCGTCACGGGATGGTCAAACGCCACGCGCCAAGAATGCAGGAACTGCCTGGTCAGGCCCTGATCGGCACGCGCATCGCACTTGCCGTAGAGCGGATCGCCCACGCAGGCGTGGTTGATATGGCGCATATGCACGCGAATCTGATGCGTGCGGCCGGTAAACAGGTGGCACTCGACAAGCGTGTAGCCGTCGTCGAAACGCGTGGAATCAAAGCGCTCGAGCACCTTGAAGGTCGTGATGGCCTGGCGCGCAAAGGGGTCATCGGAAACCGCCATCTTCACGCGGTCGCGCGTCGATCGGGCAATACCGGTGTTGATAGTGCCCTCGTCCATGGCAATGTGCCCGTGTACGAGCGTGATATAGCGACGGTCGAGCGTGCGCGTGCGAATGAGATTTTGAAGCACGCGCTGGGTGTCGTCGTCCTTTGCCGCGAGCATGAGGCCCGAGGTATCGCGATCCAGACGATGCACGATGCCGGGGCGGTCCTCACCCTGCACGGTACCAAGATGGTCGATACCGCAGTGGTAGACCAGGGCATTCGCGAGCGTACCGCTCTCATGACCATGCGCAGGATGGCACACCAGGCCGCGCTGCTTGGAGAGTACAATGAGACAATCGTCCTCATAGCGAATGTCGAGCGGGATGGCTTCGGGAATCACGTCAGTCGGATCGTGCGGCTCGGGAAGGTCGACCGAGATGCGGTCACCGGAGCGCACGGCATACTTTTTTGACAGGCAGGTATCGCCGTTGACGGCAACGGCACCGCCCTCGATCAGATGCGCACAGGCAGAGCGCGTGGGACAGCCATCGTTGGCACCCAGATAGGCGTCAAGACGCTGACCAGCGGAATCGTCGGCAACGAGAATATGGATGTCGGCCATTAGCGCTCATTCCTTTCGCGAATCTTGCGGGCACGCTCCCCACGCTGCTTAGCTTTGCGTTTGGCTCGGGCCTCGTCACGGGCGTTGAGCTCGGCAGTCGCATCGACCTCGCGAGCGGCGGGACTCAAGAACATGTAACCAATGAGCGCCAGCACGACGCCGACCGTAATGCCGATATCAGCCACGTTAAAGACGGGAAAGTCGATGAACGTGGTGGCAATGAAATCGGTCACGAAGCCAAAGGCTAGGCGGTCAATCGCATTGCCGATGGCGCCGCCCGCAACCATAGCCATGCCCACAACCTCAAGACGAGCGAGCTGAGGCGCACGGAGCAAGTACACGGCAATGGCGACAATGACCGCAAGCGCCAGCACAGCAAACGCTATGCCATGCCCTTCGCCCATGCTAAAGGCAGCACCGATGTTGCGAACAAACACGAAATCGATCACGCCGGGGATAACGGTCATATGCAGGGCATCGCCCACGGCACGAACTGCAAGCTTGGTAAGCTGGTCAACAAGCAGCACAACGAGCGCTACCCCACCAGCAACACCTAACCTCCAACGCAAAGGCGGCGTCATATCCGCACCACGACCCAAAGAAATCCCCTACCCTAAGAACATCGAATTACGTTTAACGCAATTAACCATCTTATATTGCCACACGCAGGGCGCACGACATATCCACCAACGCTAGCGAAATAATCAGCATAAAACGAAAGCGACATTCCGAAAAACAGAATGCCGCTTGAATATGACACAGGTAGTCGTTGGGTGTTCCTATAGTTTTGTCAACCGTCGGGGCTACTCCCGGTAGGGC
>CAJKZP010000056.1:0-12197 GCA_905204415.1 uncultured Collinsella sp.
CGGCGTTGACGGCATCAAGCCGGGCACGCCCGAGGCCGCCGCTAAGGCCGAGGAGCTGAACCGCCCGCTCGAGGAGCTCGGCGGCGCATCGCTGGCCGACGCCCTGCTGGCCCCCACGCGTATCTATGTGAAGCCGATTCTTGAGCTGCTGCGCGGTGGCGCTCCGGTGCACGCCATCGCCCACATCACTGGCGGCGGCATCACCGAGAACCTCAACCGCGCGCTTGCCGACGACGTCGACGCCGTGGTCACTCGCAACGGCGCCGAGATGGGCTGGGATGTTCCTCCCGTCATCACCTACGTGTCGCGCCAGGCCGAGCTCGCGCCCAACGAGGCATGCAAGACCTTCAACATGGGAGTCGGCCTGTGCCTGATCGTCGCCTCCGAGGACGAGGCCGCGGTTACCGAGGCCCTGGTCGGGCTGGGCGAGAAGCCGTTCCGTGTGGGCGAGTGCGTCGAGGGTTCCGGTAAGGTCGTGTACTCCGATGAGCGCTAACGAGCAGATGGCTGCCGTCGAGGGTCTGGACTTTGTGCCCTATACTCGTCCGACCGGTACCGATACGGCCGAGCCGCTCAAGATCGGTGTGCTCATCAGCGGTTCGGGTACCAACCTGCAGGCGCTGATCGACCTGATCGCCGCTGGCAATCTCAATGCTTCGATTGAGCTTGTGGTGTCGAGTCGTCCTTCGGCCAAGGGTTTGCAGCGTGCAGAGCGCGCGGGCATCCAGACGCTTACGCTATCCAAGGATGTCTATGCTGATCCCATCGCCGCCGACGAGATCATCGCGCACGAGCTGCTCGAGCGCGGCTGCGAGTATGTGGTCATGGCCGGCTACATGCGCATGGTGCATACGCCGCTGCTGGCGGCGTTTCCCAACCGCGTGGTCAACTTGCATCCGGCGCTGCTGCCGAGCTTTACCGGCGCGCATGCGATCGACGATGCCTTTGCGCGCGGCGTCAAGGTAACCGGTGTGACCGTGCATTTTGCCAACGAGATCTACGACAACGGCCCCATCATCGCCCAACGCGCGCTGGCCGTTGAGGAAGGCTGGGACGTCGATACGCTCGAGGAGCACATCCATGCGATTGAGCACGTGCTGTATCCCGAGGTCGTCCAGATGCTCGCCGACGGCCGCGTCCACGTGCTGGAGAGCGGCAAGGTCGCAATTGATGCGCCCCGTCGCTAGCGGTGCACAGTACAATTTAGTTGAGTGGTCAGGGTGGTCATTGGCGCCAAGGTGCGTGTGACCACCTTTTGTTTTTGGTAGTCACCTGCGACGTTCTTGAATGACTAGTCGTTTAAGAACGTCGCAGGTGACTAGGTGAGAGAGGTGAGCGCATGGCGGATAGCGAAGCACTGTTTACGCCTGAGCTGGTGTTTTTTGATTGGGAGTGCGCGACGCCGGATGAGGTGTTTGCGCGGCTCGAGGGTGAGCTTGCACCGCGTGGCTACATTTCGTCCGGTTGGCTTGACGCCGTTCGCGCACGCGAGGACGCCTATCCCACGGGCCTTGCCATGCCGGCGGCCAACATCGCTATCCCACACACCGACCCGGGGTTTGTGGCTAAGCCCTATATCGCGGTGGTAAAGCCCGCCGCGCCCGTCACGTTCAATGCTATGGCGGGCATGGGCGCCCCCGTGCCCGCGCAGATTATTATCAATCTGGGCATTGCCGAGCCGGGCGGCCAGGTCGAGGCCCTGCAAGCGCTTATGAATATCTTTATGGATGCCGACGCCGCAGCCGATGTACTCGGCCAGACCACGTGCCAAGACATGGTCGAGCCCATCCGCCGTCACTTTTAAGGTGGAGCTAAACCGGCACCTGGGGACGTTCCTTATGTGCCGGCACTTGGGGACGGTCCCTAACTGCCGGCTGCCAGTGCTGTCCCCTTTGCACCAAAATGGTGCAGATTAACCTGTCCCCCATGCACCAGGTGTGTCGCGGGGGCCGCGTTGTGACACAATGGCGTTTGTTCGATTCGTGATGCGAAAGGCCAACTATGGCAAACAAGAAAAAGAACTCCGAGGCCGCGCCGACGCCCGAGCAGCAGGCTCGCGCTGCCTCCAGCTCTCGTAAGAAGCAGCGCAAGACGTACGTGTCTAAGACCGTCAAGATCGTCCTGGTGGTTATCGGCGTGTTGGCAATGCTGCTTTCCGTCTCGGCCATGGCGTGCTCCGGTCTAATGTCGCAGACCGAAAGCACCAGCTCGGGTTACAAGCTTACCGGCGGTGTCGCTGCTACCATCAACGGCACCAACCTCACCGAGGACACCGTGACTAAGCAAATCATGAGCATGCGCACGTCCTACGGCTACACCAAGGACAAGGACTGGGCGCAGTATCTGGTCGACAACGACCTGACGCCCAAGAAGTACCGCAAGCAGCTCATCGACTCCTACACGCAGCAGATTCTGCTTCAGCAGGCGCAGAAGGAAAACGGCGTGACGGTGTCGGACGAGGAGGTCGAGAAGGCATGGAAGGACGCGTGCAAGAGCGCGGGCGGTGCCAAGACCTTTAAGAAGACCCTTAAGACCTACGGCTATACCGAGGACACCTACAAGGACTCGCTCAAGGAGAGCCTGGCACAGCAAAAGCTTAAGGATGCCGTGGCGCCCACCAGCAAGCCCAAGGACAGCGAGATCGTTAATTACATCAACGAGAACCTGTCTAGCTACAACGATGCCCGCCGCTCGTCGAACATCCTGATCAAGGTCGATTCTGACGCTTCCGACGAGGACAAGGCCGCCGCCAAGGCAAAGGCGCAGGAGTGCCTGGACAAGATCAACTCCGGCGAGCTGAGCTTTGAGGACGCCGTGGAGCAGTATTCCGACGACACTGGCTCCAAGGAGAAGAAGGGCGATGTGGGCTGGGACAAGCTCACCACCTTCGTCGACAGCTACCAGGCGGCGCTCGAGGGGCTCAACAAGGGCGACGTGAGCGACGTGGTCGAGTCGACGTACGGCTACCATGTCATCAAGTGCACCGACTACTTCCATGTCGATAGCCAGGTCGATGACATTAAGCAGGTGCCCAAGGACATCAAGAAGTATGTTTCCAACGTGGTGAAGACGCAGGCGGCCAGTACTGCATACAGCGAGTGGCTGGAGCAGTACAAGAAGGACGCCGACATCACCGTCAACCCCATGCCCAAGGACGTGCCCTATAACGTGAGTCTGAAGGGCGTCACCAAGAGCCCGACCGACGACGCGTCGACGACTGAGTAATCATGGGGCGGTGCTCATGCGAGTGCCGCCCACGCTATTGAGGAGGATTTGCAGATGACCAACGAAGAGCTGCAGCAGGAAATGATCGCTGCCATGAAGGCCAAGGACAAGGTTCGCCTGTCTATCATTCGCCAGGTTAAGGCCGAGGTGAAGAATATCGAGGTTAACGAGCGCCGCGACGTGACCGAGGAAGACGTCAACAGCATGATCAAGCGTCTGATTAAGCAGACGAGCGAGACGCTGGAGATGTCCATTAAGGCCGGTACCGACCAAGACCGTACCGACAACCTGACCGAGCAGGTCAAGATTCTGGAGAGCCTGCTGCCCGCACAGGTTTCGGGCGAGGAGCTCGAGGCTCTGATCGAGCAGGTCATCGCCGAGCTGGGCGCCACGTCCAAGAAGCAGATGGGCCAGGTCATGGGAGCACTCGGCAAGGCCACCGGCGGCAACTTTGATAAGCCTGCCGCGGCAAAGATCGTCGGCGCAAAGCTCGCGTAATTTGTTACGCGGTTTTACCAAACCGCGTAACGGCCCGACGCCGCAAACCCGTACACGCGGCAATCTGACGTTCAATTTCAAGGGCGCGACCATAAGGTCTGCGCCCTTTCATTTCACGTCACCTTGCTCGCGTGTACGGGTTTTCGCTGACTTGTGCTCAACAAGGGGGGTTGGGTGCTCATTGGGGACAGACTTAAATGAGTACCCAATGAGTGGGTTAAAGGTTGCGGGTTCTTTACGGGAATGTAGTGTGGGCTGCGGAAACGTGGTTCTTTCCGTACAATAGTGCAACTCGTGTAAACGCAGGGAAGGGACATTCATGGCAGACATGATCGAGATCAAGCATCTCAACAAGTACTTTGGCGACCTGCATGTGCTCAAAGATATCAACCTCACCGTCAAGCGCGGCGAGAAGCTCGTAATGATCGGGCCTTCCGGTTCGGGCAAGTCGACACTCATCCGTTGCGTCGATTATCTGGAGGAGCCCACGTCGGGCGAGGTCGTCATCGACGGTACGCCGCTCACCAAGAAGAATCACCTGGAGATGGCTCGCAAGTATAGTTCCATGGTGTTTCAGCAGTTCAACCTGTATCCCAACATGACGGTGCTGGGCAACCTGACGCTGGCGCCCATCAAGCTGCAAAAGAAGAGCAAGGAGGAGGCGACCGAGATCGCCATCGCCGCACTCAAGCGCGTCGGCATGGCTCATAAGGCCGGCGAGTATCCGCAGAATCTCTCGGGTGGTCAGCAACAGCGCATCGCCATCGCCCGCGCCCTGTGCACCAAGCAGCCCATCATCCTGTTTGACGAACCGACCTCGGCGCTCGACCCCGAGATGGTCCAGGAGGTTCTGGACGTTATGATTGAGCTCGCGCAGGAGGACATCACCATGATCTGCGTGACGCACGAGATGGGCTTTGCGCGCCAGGTGGCCGACCGCGTCATCTTTATGGAGGACGGCCGCATTCTGGAGGAGGGCACGCCCGAGCACTTCTTCGATAACCCCGAGAACCCGCGCTGCCGCGAGTTTCTGTCCAAGATTTTGCACTAGGCGCGGTGATGGACATGACGGATATGACGAGGGCGGCCGTGTCGCGCCGTCACTTTTTGCAGCTGGCGGGCGCCGGTATGCTTGCGCTGACGGGGACCGCGCTTACCGGTTGCGGCACCTCCACCAGCGGCGAGGGCTCCGACAAGGGGTCCAAGCTTGCGGCCATCAAGTCGCGTGGCCATCTGAATGCCGGCGTTAAGAAGGATGTTCCCGGCTATGGCTATTACGACACCGCCAAGGGCCGCTTTGAGGGTATGGAAGTCGATTTGTGCTACCAGATCGCCGCTGCCGTCTTTGGCGTGAGCTACAAGGAGGCCCGCGCCCAGGAGCTTGTCGAGTTTACCGACGTAACGCCCAAGACGCGCGGCCCGCTGATCGATAACGGCCAACTTGACGTGGTCGCGGCGACCTACACTATCACCGACGAGCGCAAGAAGAGCTGGGATTTCTCGACGCCGTACCGCACCGACTACGTGGGACTCATGGTCAAGAAGCGTTCGGGTTTTACCTCGATTGAGGACCTGGACGGCAAGATCATCGGCGTGAGCCAGGGTGCTACCACGCAGGGCCTGATCGAGCAGATGATTAAGGACAACGGCTTTAGCTGTAAGCCCGAGTTTAGGGCCTTTAGCGGCTACCCAATCATCAAGAGTTCGCTCGACGCCGGCAACATCGACGTCTTCGCCATGGACCGCTCCACGCTGGCCGGTTACATGAACGAGACCGTTGAGCTGCTGCAGCCCGAGGTCAAGTTTGGCGAGCAGGGCTACGGCGTGGCGACCAAGAAGGGCTGCGACCTTTCGGCCGTGGTCGATCAGGTGATTTGCGATCGCCTGGCCGATGGCTGGCTCGACCAAGAGGTCAAGACCTGGGGTCTTGTATAGACGCATCGTCCAAGGAAGGAATCAAATGCTCGAAGGATTATTTGACGCCGACCGTTGGTCGACGACATTTCAAAACATGGGGCCCTTCTGGGAGGGCTTTGGCGTGACGCTGCAAGTGGTCGTTGCCGGTCTGCTGCTGTCGCTGGTGCTGGGCACGCTGCTGGGCGTGTTCTCTACCACTCGCTCACGCGTGCTGCGCGCCATAAGCCGCGTGTACGTGGAGTTTTACCAGAACACCCCGCTGCCCGTACAGGTGCTCTTTATGTACATGGCCGGTCCGCAGTTTTTGCAGGCCATAACCGGTGCCGACCAGCCGGTGCGCATCGCGCCGTTCGTGCTGGGCTTCTTGGGCGTGGGTCTGTATCACGCGGCCTACATTTCGGAGGTCATCCGCACCGGTATCGAGGCGGTTCCGCGCGGTCAGATGGAGGCGGCCCAGAGCCAGGGCTTCACCCGTGCGCAGGCGTACTGGTACATCGTGCTGCCCCAGACATTCAAGATCATTTTGCCGCCGCTGTGTAACCAGGCGCTCAACCTGGTCAAGAATACGTCGGTGCTGGCGCTTGTGGCCGGCGGCGACCTTATGTACCGTTCCGACAACTTTGTGAGTCTGTACGGTTACCTGCAGGGATACATCGTCTGCTGCCTTATGTACTTCATCATCTGCTTTCCGCTCGCCATGCTGGTGCAGTGGCTCGAGCGCCGCTCAAAGGAGCGTCCGCGCGGTGCGAGCTTGGCCGAGCTGGGGCTCGACAACGTAGAGGAGGCCTAGCGCATGGAAATCTTCAACGCGACCAACCTGCTCTACATTTGGGGCGGCTTTGTTAAGACGATCGAGATCTCGGCGCTGTCGATCTTTTTCTCGCTCATCTTTGGCACGGTGCTGGCACTCGTTAAAAGCTATGCGCCCCGCCCGTTCCGTATTTTGGTGAGCGCCTATATCGAGCTGTTCCGCTGCACGCCGAACCTGCTGTGGATCCTGTTTATCTATTTTACGGTGCAGGGTTTGGACATTGTGATTTCGACCATCGCCTTTACGCTGTTTACCAGCGCTGTTATGGCCGAGATTGTGCGCGGTGGCCTCAACTCGATTCCGCGCGGCCAGTTTGAGGCAGCGCAGAGCCAGGGCTTCGGCTTCTTTGCCACCATGCGCTACATCATTCTGCCGCAGACGTTTAAGACGATCATTCCGGCGCTGTTTAGCCAGTGCACGACCGTCATCAAGGACAGCTCGTATCTTTCGGGCATTAACGTGGCCGAGCTCATGTACACGGCAAACGTCGTGATGGCCCACGCGATCGACCTATCGCAGGTGCTTATGCTCTACGGCCTGGTGTTTGCGATGTACTTTGTGCTCAACTTTGGTATCTCGTTGCTGGTGAGGGCGTATCAACGCCGCATCGTGGCCGCATAGTCCTGCTTCCCCAAGCACGGCACCTTGCCCCTCAATCGTCGCTTGCGTACATTTAGTACGCGGCGCTCCTCTTTCGGGGCAATCTGCCGCACTTGGGAAACCAGGACGGTCGTAAGTGACAAAATGGGAATCAGGAATCGCCTATTTCTCATTTGTTAGAAAGGAATCGCGATGAGCGATCTGGAGAACAAGAAGAGTCCTGTGGTCATTACCATCGCGCGCGACTTTGGCGCCGAGGGCCACGAGATTGGTCGCATGCTTGCCGACGAGTTGGGGATTCCGCTGTACGATAACGAGCTGCTGGTGCGTGCGTCGCTGCGCGCGGGCGAGTCGCTCGACAAGATGGCTGCCTACGACGAGCGCCTGGCCGTGGAGAACATGGCGTTTCTGCCCGACCGCTACGATGCCCGTTCGTACTCGGACAAGTTGTTCCAAAAGATGAGCCAGGTGATTTTGGATTTGGGCGAGACCGAGAGCTGCATTATCGAAGGCCGCCTGTCCGATTACCTGTTGCGTAACAATCCCAACCACATTGCCGTGTTGGTGACCGCTCCCTTTGAGGACCGCGTCGAGATTGTGCGCAAGAAGCGCGGACTTAACAAAAAGAAGGGCGCCAAGCTGGTCAAGCAGCAGCAGAAGGCGCGTGAGGCGTTCTACAAGCGTTACAGCGCCGGAAAGTGGAAGATGACGAGCGGCAAGGACATCGTCGTCAACCGCGCCAAGCTGGGCCGCGAGGGCTGCAAGGACGTCATCGCCGCAGCCTACCGCTACAAGGTGGCGCAGTTCGAAGGTTAGCCGACCAAAACCACCGCAAAGGGGACAGGCACCTTTGCGGTGGTAGGGCGGCCGACATAGAAAAAGTCCCCGCCGGGCGTGTGCTCGACGGGGACTTTGCCGTTTAATGGCTAGCGCTGAGGGTGATTACTCGCCCAGCAGGCTCTTGGTGATGGAAGCGGCGGCCTTCTTGCCGGCGCCCATCGCCAGAATGACCGTAGCGGCACCGGTGACGATGTCGCCGCCGGCCCAGATGCGGGGATCGGTGGTCTGGCCGGTCTCCTCGTCGGCGACGATGTAGCCCCACTTGTTGAGCTCCATCTTGCCGCCGATCTTGGCAGCGAAGGGGTTGGCGTTGGTGCCGATAGCCGAGATCGCGACGTCGCAGGGGATCTCCTCGATGGCGCCCTCGATGGGCACCGGGCGACGGCGGCCGGACTCGTCGGGCTCGCCGAGCTCCATCTTCTGGACCTTGACGGCGCACACGGAGCCGTCCTCGCCAGCGACAAACTCGAGCGGGGAGACGAGCGGTAGAACCTCGACGCCCTCGGCCTTGGCATGGTGCAGCTCAGCGCGACGGCAGGGCATCTCATCCTCGGTACGACGATAGGCGATGATGGCGTGCTCGGCGCCCAGGCGCTTGGCACACCGGGCGGCATCCATGGCTACATTGCCGCCGCCCACGACGACGACGTTCTTGCCGTGCTTGGTGGGGGTGTCGTACTCGGGGAACTTGTTGGCCTTCATCAGGTTCACGCGGGTGAGGTACTCGTTCGCGAAGAAGACGTTGGGCAGGTTCTCGCCGGGGACGTTGAGGAACTTGGGCAGGCCGGCGCCAGTCGCCACGTAGATGGCGTCGAAGCCCTGCTCGAACAGCTCCTCGGCCGTGGCCATGTTGCCCACGACGGAGTTGTACTCAAACTTGACGCCCATGTCCTCCAGGCCGTCAATCTCGCGCTTGACGACTGCCTTGGGCAGACGGAACTCGGGGATGCCGTAGACCAGCACGCCGCCGCCGGTGAAGAATGCCTCGAAGACGGTGACGTCAAAGCCGTTACGGGCGAGCTCGCCAGCGCAGGTGATGCCGGACGGGCCAGAGCCGACGACGGCGACCTTCTTGCCGTTCTTGGGGGCCATCTTGGGCGTGGAAGCGAGCTCGGGGCGGTCACCCAGGAAGCGCTCGAGCTGGCCGATGGCCACGGGCTCGGACTTCTTACCACGGATGCACTTGCCCTCGCACTGGTTCTCCTGCGGGCAGACGCGGCCGCAGATGGCGGGAAGCATGGAGTCCTCGCGGATGGTATCGAGAGCGCCGCCGAAGTCCTTCTCGCGGATCTGCTCGATAAAGCGGGGGATGTTGATGTTGACGGGGCAGCCCTCAACACAGAACGGCTTCTTGCAGTTGAGGCAGCGCTCGGCCTCGGCCAGCGCCATCTCCTCGGTGAAGCCCTTGTCGACGGGGCGGAAGTCGCAGGCGCGCTCGGCAGCCGGCTCCTCGTTATCGGGGGTGCGGGGCGACTTCATATCGGCAACGAAACGACCGTTAACTAGTGGCATGCGCAGCTCTTTTCCTCATAGGCCTTGAGGGACTCGCCCTCTTCGGAACGGTAAGCGGCCTGGCGGGCACGAAGGTCATCCCAGTCGACCAGGGTGGCATCGAAGTCGGGGCCGTCGACGCAAGCGAACTTGGTCACGCCGCCCACCTCGACGCGGCAGCAGCCGCACATACCGGTGCCGTCAACCATGATGGGGTTGAGCGACGCGGTGATGGGGGTGTCGTACTTCTGGGCGGTGAGGGTCGAGAACTTCATCATCGGAACGGGACCGACGCAGAAGACCTGGCTCACGGCCTTGTCCTGCAGCAGGCGCTCCAGCGGAGCGGTGACAACGCCCTGCTCGCCGTAGGAGCCGTCGTCAGTGGTGATGTGGATGTGGTCCTCGTCGAGGAGCTCGCGGAACTGGTCTTCCATGAGCAGGAGGTCTTTGGTGCGGGCGCCCATGATGGCGTGGACCTCATGACCGGTCTCGACCAGGTGCTTGGCGACCGGGAAGGCAATTGCCAGGCCGACGCCGCCGCCAATGACGGCACAGGGGCCCTCGGCCATCTCGGTGGGAACGCCCAGCGGGCCCACGACGTCGCGCAGCGACTCGCCGGCCTCGTAGGTGGAAAGCATCTCGGTGGTCTTGCCGATCACCATGAAGATGAACTCGACCCAGCCCTCGTCACCGTTCCAGCCGGCCAGGGTAAACGGGACGCGCTCGCCCGTCTCGTTGGCGCGAACCATGAGGAACTGTCCAGCGTGCGCATGCTTGGCGATTGCAGGCGCCTCGATGCGGAACTTGAACACCTTCTCCGAGAACTGCGTCTTCTCCAGGATCTTATACATAGAACCCCTCTCTTGTTAGGGCCGCCGAACCGTGCCTCCACGGAAATGGACGGTAGCCCGAATAAAACCGTACGCGCACAGGCGTTGTGCAGACATACGGTGCAAATTATACCCTCATGGACATGTCGCTTACGTGTATCTTTGGCAGGCGGGAAAAGTGACCTAGCGCAAAGAGGCGAGTATATTTTGGCGGGTTTTATCAGGTAAAACAGCAAAAGGGGCCGGCCTCGTGCTTCGGTGAGGCCGGCCCCCTTTGGAGCGCTGCATATGTATGGCGGCACGGGGTTTATCACAGTGCGGCTGCCGCGGCGTTTCCGCAGATAAAACCTGCCAAAATAAACCTGTCCCTAAATGGTAGGTTTTAGTGCTTGCCGTTGGCGGAGGCGGCGCCGTTGACGTGGTCGCGGGCATAGATCACGCCGTGCACGATTGCCAGACCGGCGGCATCTGCGGCGCGGGCACAGGTGTCCTGGAAGTCCTCGGCCTCGCGGGCGCGCAGCTGCTTGAGCACGTAGTCGGCGACAGCCATCTTGCCGGGAGGGTTGCCGATGCCGGTGCGGATGCGGCTGAAGTCGCGACTGCCCATCTTGTCGATGATGGAACGCAGGCCATTGTGACCGGCGTGGCCGCCGCCTACCTTGACGCGTACGTCGCCGGCGGGAATGTCGAGCTCATCGTGGATCACGAGCAGCTCCTCGGCCTTGATCTTGTACTCGCGGCAAAGCTTGGAGATGGGACCGCCCGAGGTATTCATGTACGACTGCGGCTTGACCAGCACAATCTGGCGCTTGCCACCCTCTTCCTCGGGATCGTTGATGTTGATGAGCGCGACCTCGGCGCCTGCCTGGTTTTTCCAGTACGTGACACCGGCCTGACGGGCCAACTCGTCGATTGCTTTGAAGCCAGCGTTGTGGCGGGTCTCGGCATATTCATCGCCAGGGTTGCCAAGTCCGGCAACCATGCGAATCTTGAGCGGCTGTGCAGCTGCCATATGCTTCCTTTCGTTACACAAAAGTTTAATCAACGACAAAGGCTACCACGCCCGCCGAAGGCGAGGAAAGGTTGCAGCAAAGTCATTTCAGAAAACAGCTGCCCCGAGACAGCAGGAAGCCCCGGACACGCCGGGAGGGGTTATCAAAGCGAACATCCCGCAGCCGCAAAGCGGCGAGGACGTTCGCGTGATAACCCCGCAGGCGCGTCCGGGGCTTCCGGAGGGATGCGAGGGTCGAGCGACTACAGCGCGAAGTCGCCGCCGACGAGCGTGGAGACGGGCTCCTCGTGGTAAACGGCGGAGATGGCCTGAGCGAACTCCTCGGCGACCGAGATGGTCTTAATCTTGCCGCCGACCTCGACGGGGATGGCATCGGTGACGACGCACTCGACGATGGGGGCATCGTTCAGGCGCTCGATAGCCGGGCCCGAGAAGATGCCGTGGGTGGCGCACACGTAGATGTCGCCGGCGCCCATGGCCTTGAGCTCCTTGACGTTGGCGCACAGGGTGCCAGCGGTGTCGATCATGTCGTCGTTGATGATGCAGGTCTTGCCCTTGATGTCACCGATGATGCCCATGACCTCGGCGGCGTTGTGGCGCGGACGGCCCTTGTGGGCGATGGCCAGGTCGCAGCCGAGCATGTCGGACAGCTTCTTGGCGGCCTTGGCACGACCCACGTCGGGGGAGACGACAACCAGGTTGTCGGTGTCGAAGTGCATGTCGTTGTAGTACTGGCCAAACAGCGGCAGTGCGGACAGGTGGTTAACCGGGATATCGAAGAAGCCCTGGATCTGGCCCTGGTGCAGGTCGAGGGTGATGATGCGGTTGACGCCGGCGCGCTCGAGCAGGTTGGCGACGAGGCGGGCGGTGATGGGCTCGCGCGGGCCGGCCTTGCGGTCCTGGCGGGCATAGCCGAAGTAGGGGATCACCGCGGTGATCCGCCCGGCGGACGCCCGGCGCAGCGCGTCGATCA
>CAJKZP010000057.1:0-12129 GCA_905204415.1 uncultured Collinsella sp.
CCCCCCATCCACAGCAGGTCGTGGTTGCCCCACTGAATATCGAGCGAATGATAGGTGAGCAGGCAGTCCATAATCTTGGCCGCGCCGCCACCGCGATCGAAGATGTCGCCCACCAAGTGCAGGTGGTCGACGGCGAGGCGCTTGATGAGCGAGGCGAGCGACTCGATAAAGTCGTCGGCGCTGGCGGTCTCTAAGATGGATTCGATAATGCGCTCGTGATAACGCACGCGGTAGTTGTTCTCGTCTGGATGCGTGTGCAGCAACTCGTCGATGATGTAGGCGTAATCGCGCGGGATGGCCTTACGTACCTTAGAGCGGGTATAGCGGCTCGAAAGCGAGCGGGCAACCACGATGAGCTGGTCGAGCATGGTCTTGTACCAGGTGGGCGAGTCCTCGCGCCGGCTGCGGACAAGATCGATCTTCTCGCGCGGATAGTAGATGAGCGTGCACAGCTCGCCCTTTTCGCCAAAGGAGAGCGTGTCGCCAAAGATTTCGTCGACATGCTCGCGCACGACGCCCGAGCAGTTATTGAGGATGTGCATAAAGGCTTCGTACTCGCCATGCACATCGCTCATAAAATGCTCGGTGCCCTTGGGCAGGTTGAGGATGGCCGAGAGATTGATAATCTCGGTGAATGCGGATTGCTCGGTGGGGAACTGTCTCGACAGCAGGCGCAGATACTTGAAGTCGTGCGGATTGTGATCGAATGCGGCCATGAAGCACCTTCCGATGTGGTTGGTAAAACTGATAAAGCATCGTCAAACGTTTATCAGTATGCGCCGCTTTTGTTTCGATTGGAGATGAGAGGTCGAATTGTTTGCCGAACGGTTTGGTAAATCGATTTAGTTGAGGTAGATATGGCGGTTGAGTGGAGACGCAGGGTCGTTTTTGCAGACGCATGCCTCCGGGATCGATAGAGATGATGACGGTAAAGATGTTCACTACCTTTGCTTCAATTTGGTAAATAGTGGACATTTGTACCGTATTCACGCTTGCTGTGCGATAATTTGCGCAGCAATGAGTAAGGAGCCTCATATGAGTGATTTTGTCCTGACCTGTGAATCCGCCGCCGATCGAACCCGTGAGTTCTTTGCGTCGCGCAATATCCCTGTCGTGTGTTTTCATTACGAGATCGACGATGTTGTCTATACGGACGATCTGTATCAGTCGATTGCGCCGGACGATTTTTTTGCCCAGATTGCCGCGGGCGCCATGCCCAAGACGTCTCAGGTGAGCGTAGGTGAGTACGAGAAGTTTTGGGAGCCGTTTGTTGCCGAGGGCAAAGACGTGCTGCACCTGGCATTGTCGTCGGGTATTTCGGGCACGTATGGATCGGCCTGCGTTGCGGCGCAGATGCTCGCGGATCGCTATCCCCAGGGCGGCAAGGTGCGCGTCATCGATTCGCTGGCTGCGTCTTCGGGCTTTGGCCTGCTGGCGGAGTGTGCCGCCGACGTTCGCGATAGCGGCGCTTCGCTCGACGAGACGGCCGTTTGGATTGAGGAGCATAAACTCAACCTTCACCACTGGTTCTTCTCGACCGATCTGTCGAGCTACCTGCGCGGCGGTCGCATTTCGGCCGCGAGCGCGATCATCGGCACGGCGCTCAAGATTTGCCCGCTTATGACGGTCGATTGCGAAGGTGAGCTGGCGCTGCGTGAGAAGATTCGCACCAAGAAGCGCGCGATCTCCGAGATGGCCAAGACTGTGATGGCGCATGTGCAGGACGGTGCGAACTATTCGGGCAAGTGAATCATGTCGCACTCGGCGTGCCGCGAGGGCGCTGAGGCCGTTGCGGCACTGATAGAGGAACAGGTTCCGCAGCTCAAAGGCAAGATTGAGATCAACAGCATCGGTGCTCTGATTGGCTCGCATACCGGCCCTGGCACGGTGGCCGTCTTCTTTATCGGCGACAAGCGCGTGGACTAACGTTCGTGGGCTGGCTGACGGTTTTAACGGCTGCGCCTGTCCCTCCTGACATTTGATAACAGAAAAAGGCCCGTCCCGTTGTTTGCGGGACGGGCCTTGCTGTTGCGGCTAGCGTTTCTTTCCGCGGAAGAAGAAACCGTGCAGCGAGGGCTTGAGTCCGCGGTTGGCGCGACGCTCCTCGATATGATCGTGGATCGAAGCGACGCGTTCGATGACTTCGTCGGGGATCGGCACATCGGGATTCATGTTTTCGACCTGGCTGACCTCGGCGGCGGCGACCTGGTCGATAATGGGCACATCGTCGCGCGAGATGACAGGCGTGGTGTCTTCCTTCATCTTGCGATAGCGCTTCATCATGTCGGTCTGCAACTGCTGGGCCGAAGGCGGCGTCCAGATGATGGCGTTGGCGCCGGCGGCGATGGTTTCGCGGATGCTCTCGGGCGTCTTGCCACCTGGTGCGATGAGCGGAAGGTTGGGATAGTGCTCGCGCAGTTCACGCAGGACCTGCGGCGTGTTCTTGCCGGCGGCGATGTTGAGGATCTTGGCTCCGGCGCGCACTTTGGCATGTGCATCATCGTCGCAACGTACGACCGTGGCGATGACGGGGATGTCGGCGATGTTGGTGATGTGCTCGACCATCTCGGCAGTAGCGGGGGAGTTGACCACGCGCCCTGCATCTCGGAGACGGCCGCCATCTGCACGGAGCGCTTGCCGGTGGTGGTGCCGCCACCAACGCCCACAAAGACCGGGCACTCGGCAACGGTCAGCAGCGCCTGCGTAATGGCGGGCTGCGGCGTGAAGGGGTAGACGGCAAACACGGCGTCGGCATTGGAATTGCGGATGACCGCCACGTCGGTGGTGTAGATGAGCGATTTGATGCGGCGGCCAAAGAGCGTAAAGCCGCTGGCCTCCTCGATCTCATCGGGCATGCGGAGAGCCGCCTTGCGCAGACGTCCGTCGATGGGCAGCGGCTCCATGGGCAAAAGGCCGTTGGGAGTTACGGCCACCTGGGGCTCGGTAAATTCGTCTGCAAGCTTTACCTCGGAGAAGTCGACCGAGGCGACGATGTCTTCGTGAACCTCGGCGGGAACATCGATGGGGGCTTGGTCGCTAGTCGCGGCAGGCGTCTCGAAGGAGCTGGTGCCGACAAAGGCGTCGACGCGCTCGTTCAAATCGTTGAGAGAATCCATGGCGGTCCGTTTCTATGTTGTGCGGTCGGCAGTGTACGACCGGCGTTGCGAGTGCTAAATCGTTTGACGAGTTGATTTTTCCCCGCTGCGCCATCCGTTAGACTGAAGGGCCGGCGAACGTGAAGGAGCTGTGGTGGCGGGAATCGAGGTGCTATCTTGAATGTCCCGTATACAAAAGAGAGGTGACGCGGTATGGAATTTTCGGCAATGTTGGGCTCGATTGGCCTATGCATGGGCGCAATCGTTGCCGCCGCGGTCATCTACTTTGTGGTCACGGCCATCAAGGGCAAAAAGGCCGAGCGCAAGGAGCGTGAAGCGCTTGCGCGGCATAAGGACCAGCAGGACAGGCGCGCACGGCGATAGCTTGTTGAGTTTTGAATCCGTGCGCTAGCTGCGTTTTCGGACCAGGGCGATATAGAAGCCCTCAAAGTCGCGACTGGGCGGAATGGTCAGCGTGCCGGGCATACCGTTGGCAATGGTTGAGACGTGGCCGGCGGCAATGGCCTCGGTAAGGGCGTTGCACTCGATATGCGGCTTGTCGCCGGCATCCTGGGCGCGACGCGCTTCGCTTTCGCTCGGCGTGCCGTCGAGGGGGATGAGCTCGCAGTCCATGTGCTTGTCGAAGGCCTCTTGCAGGGCATCCTCGTTTTCCTGCGGCAAGATCGAACACGTCGAATAGACGAGCGTGCCGCCCGGTTTGAGGGCCCCCATGGCGCGGTCCAGAAGCGCGCGCTGCGAGCGGGCGCACTTGACGAGCAGTTGCTCGGTGAGGCCGCGCAGGCTCTTTTCGTTGCCGCTGATGACGGTGCCCGTGCCGGTGCAGGGGGCGTCGAGCAGGATACGGTCAAAGCGGAAGAACTCGTCAAGCTCGCGTGCGTCAATGCGCATGACGGGCACGTTTTTGGCGCCCTGGCGGCCCAAGTTGGCCTCGAGCTTTTCGGCACGGGGAATGCTCATCTCGCAGGCGGTGAGGTGCGCCTGTCCCTGGGTGAGGGCGGCGATCTGCGTCGTCTTGCCGCCGGGGGCCGCGCACATGTCCAGGATGTCCTCGTCGGCCTGAGCGCCCAACACCAAAGGCGGCATCATGGACGACAGGCTCTGCAGATAGATTTTGCCGTCGCGGTAGATGTCGAGATCCCACAGATCGGAAACCTGGGCCTCGGGCAGGATGAAGGCATCCTGATACCATGCGACGGGGCGGTGGGCGATCCCGGCGGCGTCGAGTGCCGCGGCGATGTCCTCGGCGGTCGCCTTGAGCGTGTTGGCGCGCAGCGTGACCGGGCGCGTGGCTGCGGCGCCAAAGCCTTCGATCATGAGCTCGGCATCGGCAGGCGTGTAGGCGCCGGCAACCGTGTCGACCATAAAGCGCGGCAGGTCGGCGGCGCAGGGAAGGGCGGCAAGCTGGTCGGATAGCTCTGTAGCGGCAAACTGCCTGAGCTTGAGCTCGGGCTTAACCTGCTTTTTCTGCTTACGACGACGCGGCTTGGACATCCGTCTTTCCTTCCCGTCCCAATTTGACTACTGTCCGGGCACGCTGCTGCTGGCGTGCTTTAGTACTGGCTCTCGTGCTTGCTAAAGAAGTCGAAGCGCGGGGGCAGCGGCTTCACGCGGTGCTCGCCGGGCTTCTCACCCAGGCTCTCCACAAACTCGTCCGTGGAGGCAAAGATGTTGTCCCAGCTAAAGAAGGCGACCGAATCGACGTCGAAGTACTCGCAGATGAGTTCGCAGCCGGCCGGGACGATACCGTGCATCAGGACGGTTGCCACGCGCAGCTCGGTAAAGGCGTCGACCAGAGCTTGCTTCATGGCGGTGTTGGCCGGCTCACCCTCGAGCTTGTTGGCGGCCTTGGAGGCATCGCTCCAGCGCTTGTTGGCGGCGCGCAGGTAGTCGTCGCACACGGCGAGCGCGCGGTGCGTCTCGAACTTGTACATGGCCTGCTCAAAGGCAAGGGCGGCCTGCTCGGCAGCCTCGACCACGGCGGCGGAGGCGGCACCGGCGGGAATGCAGCCGTTGCGATAGGGGCTCTCGTCGCCCTCCTTGACGGCGACGCCGTAGAAGCAGCTGCGGGCCAGGCGGTTGAACACGCCAGTCAGCAGCGCGCTCTCCTTAAGGGCCGGGTCGATAACGCGCTTGTCGTCACAGGCGCGCACCTCGTTGCCGTCCTTGTCCTTGCCGGTCGCGCGGGTGTCATATGCCTTGGGGCTAAAGCTCACCGGCTTCTCGGATAGGCCGAGCGACAGCCAATGCGCGCGCATCTGCTCGCAGGTGTAGTGGTTGAGCAGGTCGTCTGCCGGCGGGGGAGGCGTCTGCGAGGAGGAGCTGGCCTTTTTGCCCATGTAGAGCAGGTGGTAGCAGGCGCTGACGGTGCTCTGCGTAAGGTCCCAGCCCAGGGCCTCCCACATGGCGGTCTGCGCGATGCAGTAGAAGTAGATGTTGTCCTGACCGATGAACTGGTAGATCTGTGCGTCGTCAGAGCACCACCAGTCGCGCCAGTCGAGCGAGCTGTGCTGGTAGGTGGGTGCGGGTACCTGCGTGGAATCGGCGGCGGGCTCGCCCATGAGGGCGGCGTCCTGGGCGGCGACACCCTCAGTTACGCCGGCGGCGCGGGCATCGCGGGCGAGCACGGTGCGGGTGTAGCTGATGGGCGCCCACAGGCTCTCGGGCCAGCACCAGCAGGTGACGTCGTTCACACCGTCGACCTCGGGTACCGGAACGCCCCAGTCGATGTTACCGGTGATGCGGAAGGGCACGAGCGCCTTGCCGCTGCGGAAGCGCACTCCGCCGTTGGCGAGCACCGCATGGGCGTCGTCGCGCTCCTTCCAGCTGGGGAAGGTGACGGTAAAGCTGCTCTTGTTGCCCTCGGGCTCCAGCACGGTGTGCTCGGGGAGCTGGTCCTCGACGGCGTCGAAGGCCTCGCGGAACTTGTTCTGGATGTAGAGCTGCGCCGGCAGCAGCCACTCTTCCATGGTCTTGGAGACCACGGAACGAACCTGCGGGTTCTGGGCGAGCTTGGCGGTGTACGTCTTCATAAAGTCGAGGTAGGCTGGCAGGTCAAAGTAGAGGTTGTCGACCGGGCGCAACTCGGGCACCTCGCCGGTGAGCTGGCTCTTGGGCGCGATGAGCTCCTCGGGCTCAAACTGGTGACCCAGGTCGCACTCGTCGGCGTAGGCTTTCTCGGACTTGCAGCCCTGGATGGGGCAGCGGCCGATCACCTGGCGGCCATTGAGGAACGTGCCGGCCTTAGCGTCGTAGAACTGCAGCGTGGAGCGCTTGGAGATGGTGCCCTGCTCGTGCAGGCGCTCGATGATCTCGGCGGTAACCTCGTTGTGAATCTGCGCAGCCGGCTCTAGGCCCGAGCCGCCGTAGATATCGCAGCTGATGTTGTAGTTGTTGAGGGTCGCGGCCTGGCGAGAGTGATTGGACTCGACATACTCGCCGATGGACTTGTCGTAGCCTTCGTTCTCCTTGAGCTTGCGGTAGCTCTCCATGATGGGCGATCCGTAGCAGTCGGTGCCCGAGGTGAAGATGACATTCTCGCGGCCCAGACGGTCGCGCAGGAAGCGGGCGAAGAAGTCGGCCGGGACAAAGACGCCACCGACGTGGCCAAAGTGAAGGCCCTTGTTGCCGTAGGGCTCGCCGGCGGTAACGATGGCGCGGCGAGGCCAACTGGGACGGTCGTTCATGGAGTATTTGGATGCCATGGGACTCCTTCGCATATGGTGAGAGCGCACCCGGGCACAGGGCCTGGCTGCGCGGTGGTCAATTCGTGCATATCGTTCGACATTATCGCACACGAGGACGGGTACGTGGCAGGGGCGCTATCCTAAGATGCTATGAATGAGATTTCCAACATACATGCGTTTGAGGACGAGGATTTTCTGCACGCCTGCTTTGTGTGGGGGATGGCGGTGCTTGGCGCATTTGCCGTGTGCCTGGTGCCGGTGTTTATGCTGCTGGGCGGGCCCGCGGACCTGGATGCGGCGGATGCGGGCGGTTGGACGGCCGTTTTGGGCTGGATAGTCGGCTTGGCTGCGGTTTCGGCGGCGTCATTTGCCGTGCATGAGTTGGTGCACGGTGTGTTTTTTAAGCTGCTGGCGCCTGCGGGCGCGCAGGTGACCTTTGGGGCAAATCTCGAAACCTGCATGATTTACGCCTGCGCCGAAGGCGTGGTGTATTCGCGCATGCGGTACGTGGCGGTTTGCCTGGCGCCGACGGTTGTTGTGACGGCGGCGTTTGCCCTGGGGTTTGCGTTCTCGGGCTATCCGCTGCTGTGCTACCTGGCGGCCGGCTTGCATTTGTCGGGTTGTGTGGGCGATTGGTATTACGTGCGGACCATTTTGCGCGATCGCCGCATTGTCGCCTGCGAGGACACGTCCTTTGGCGTGCGCTTTTTCGCAAGGTAGTCTTTTGGGATGATTTTTCTGGGACGGGGATTAAAAAATCATTGCGGGGGAGGAGATGTTGATGAAGCCGTTGTTGTTGCACGCCTGCTGCGCGCCGTGCTCGCTTGAGCCAGTCCGCCTGCTGCGCGAGGAGGGGTTTGAACCCACAATTTGCTGGACCAATCCCAATATTCAGCCGCACGATGAATGGCAGCGCCGCTTGGACGAGCTGCGCCGGTGGTGTGCCGATGGCGACATCGAGCTTATCGAGGCGGGGGAGGACCGCGAGCGCTGGGAGGTCGGCGTGGCCCCGCTGGGCGCCGATCGACCCCGTCGCTGTCGCGCGTGCTATGCCCTGCGTCTGGCCGAGGCATGCCGTGTGGCTCAGGAGCGTGGGTTTGAGTTTGTGGGCACGACGCTCGCCGTCTCGCCGTATCAGTTGTTCGAAACCTGCAATGATGTGTTGGAGCGTCTGGCTGCCGCTCGCGGTCTCACTCCGGTGATTCGCGATTTTCGCCCGTATTACCCCGAGGCCACGCGTCGTTCGCGCGAGCTGGGCATGTATCGGCAGAATTATTGCGGCTGCCGATTCTCGGCCGTCGAGGCGGCCATGGACCGCGCCCGCATCCGCGACGAGCGCAAAGCGTCCAAAAAGTAGTTCTTTTGAGCTGGCAGCCTGCTAGGATGTAGAGCGGACTTTAGCTATATAAGGAGTATCCGACGTGTCTATGCGTACCGATGATTTTGACTACAACCTTCCCGAGGAACTGATCGCCCAGGCTCCTGCCGAGCCGCGCGATTCCTGCCGCCTGCTGGTGGTGGATCGCAAGGGCTCCCAGGCGGGAGCGCCGCTGGAGCACGGCGGTACCGTTGAGCACCGCATCTTCCGCGACATCATCGACTATATCGAGCCGGGCGACGTGCTCGTCATCAACCAGACGCGCGTGATGCCGGCCCGTCTGATCGGTCGCAAGACGGGCTCGGGCGGCGTGGTCGAGACCCTGCTGCTCAAGCGCCGTGAGGACGTTGACCCGCTGGGTCACGTTTGGGAGTGTCTGGTCAAGCCGGGTAAGCGCCTGAAGCCCGGTGCACAGATTGAGTATCGCGCCGGTGGCGCCCATGCGCCCGAGGGGGCTCCCGTGGTGCTGACGGCCGAGGTCGTCGACTTTGTCACCGATAGCCGCGGCGGCCGCCTGGTGCGTTTTGAGCCGGCCGGCTGCAATGCCGCCGGCGACCCGCGCACGCTCGACGAGGCCATCCATGCTGCCGGCCACGTGCCGCTGCCGCCCTATATTACCGATTACGAGGGCGATCCCGAGAAGTACCAGACCGTCTACGCCATGAAGGAGGAGCACTCGGCTGCCGCTCCCACGGCGGGTCTGCACTTTACCCCCGAGCTCATGGCCGCTATTGAGGCCAAGGGAGCGAAGTTTGCCGCCGTCGAGCTCGAGGTTGGCATCGATACCTTCCGTCTGGTGGAGGAGGATGACCCCACGCAGCACGTCATGCACACCGAGCGCTACCACGTGTCGCAGGAGGTGGTCGACGCCGTGCACAAGGCGAAGGCCGAAGGACATCGCGTGATCGCCGTCGGCACCACCGCAGTGCGTTCGCTCGAGAGCGCCTTTGACGCGGATGCCCCGGTGTCCGATCCGGCCGTGACGGCGCGCTATTTTGAAGGCCGCGAGGACGGCGCCGACACGCTCGGCCGCGGTGACATCGTGGTGCGCGAGAACGCCACGACGCAGCTCTACCTCATGCCCGGCTCGACCTATCACGTGGTCGACGCGCTGATCACGAACTTCCACGTGCCGCGTTCCACGCTCATGATGCTCGTGAGCGCACTTGCCACCCGCGACCAGATCATGGATGCCTACGCCGCTGCTATCGAAGAGCGTTACCGCTTCTTCAGCTTCGGCGACGCCATGCTCATTTGTTAGTTACGCGGTTCTACGAACCGCGTAACTGCTCGACGCTGCAAACGCCCCTAAGCGGCAATCTGACGTTCAATCGTCGGGCATGACCAGAAGGTCAATGCCCTCCTCTTCCACGTCACCTTGCTCGCTTAGGGGCGTTTTCGCTGTCCGCGCCAAAACATCGGCGTTGCCGTGGTTCAACCTGCCAAAAAGGGACAGGTTTATTTTGGCAGGTTTTACCTGGGCAAACGTTGTTGGCGCAATGGGGACTGGTTTATATGCACCAAGTTGGTGCAAAGTAGCCTGACCCCTTTGCACCAATCAAAAAGTTGCGGTGAGATAGTTCTTGAGTTGGCCTTTTTTGAGGCTAAACAGGAACTATCTCACCGCAACTGCGTTGAGTGTTTTTTGGCAGCTGGTTTACTTGCTCGCGAACAGCCAGACCAGGATGATCACCAGAATCACGGCGATGATGCAGACGATGGCGCCGGTGAATTTGATGCGTGAGTCGCGGGTGCGCTCGCGCACGTCGTCCTCGGCGGCTTCGAGTTGGGCCACTTCGTGCTCGGTTTCGGCGTGCTCGGCCTTATCGCGGGCCAGGGAGCCCGCGAGCGATTCGGTAATCTCGGGATGGTCATGCACCTCGGTTGCCTGCTCGATGATCGACTGTGCGTGCGCGACGTCCGCCTGGGCATTGGCAATAGCCTGCTCTTGCTCTCGACGCGCCTTGTCCTCGGCGGCGATCTTCTCGCGCAGTTCGCGCTGGCGCGTTGCGGCGGCGGCTTTTGCAGTCTGCAGCTCGTCGCGCGCGTCATCGGCCTCGGCCGTCACGGTCTGATGGGCTCGCTTGGCGTCGGCGATGGGGGCTTGCGCCTGCTCGACGGCGTGCTCGGCGGCCGCGAGCGAGTGCTCAAGATCGGCGGTGATGTTCGGGATATCTTCCTCGGCTTTGCGCAGGGCATCGGCCGTGTCGGAGATCTGCATCGAAAGCTCGCTGGTGCGCACCGTGTAATTGGCGGGATTCGCCGAAGGATTGCGCTGCAGCTCGGCATACTCGTGGCGCAGCGTTTCGAGTTGAGCGCGCGTGGCGTCGACGGTTTGCTGCGCTGCGGCAACGCCGGCGTCGCGCTCGGCCTGCACCTTGTCGCGGATGCGCTTGGAATCCTCGAGGCGTCGAACGAGGCGGTTACCGGTCTCGCGCGAGCTGGCTTCGCGCGCCTCCACGGCATCGAGTGCGGCTTTGAGACGCCGCTCGGTGGCATCGTCCTCTTCTTTTATTTGCTCGAGCTGCGCCTTGAGCTCTGTTGCCTTGGCAGTATGGGTATCGCGGTCGATTTCTGCCGCCGCGGCGGCCTTTTGTGCCGCGTCGATAGTCTGGCGCTGCTCGGCGACGATTTGGTTGTAGCGGCCTGCGATATCCTGACGCGTCTCGAGCTCCTCGCCTTGATCGGCGATGCGCTGCTCAAGTTCGGCTAGGTGAGCGCGGGCGTCCGCGAGTGCCTTCTTTGCGGCATTCATCTCGCGCATGGCCGAGGCACCCTGGGCGATAAAAGTGCCTACGGCGTTGGCGGTGTTTGACACGGCGCTTCCCAGATCGCGGCTGGCTGCGGGGGCGTGCGGGGCGGTCGGGTGAGCGGCGTTTGCCGTACCCGCATCGGGCGTCTGCGGCGCGGCGATATTGCCGGTACCGCCCTCGACCACGGAAAAGCCGGCAGCGTGCGGGTCGACCGCATCGGCGCCAATGGTGGGGTGCTCGAGCTGCAGGAACGAGGGCAGGGTGCTGCCTTGGTCGGCAACGGGGGTCTCGCCGGGCACGAAGGTCGAGGCGGCCTCGGCGGCCTCCTCTTCCTCGGCATCAATATCGGCGTCGGCCACGGCGTCTTTCATCGCTTCGACGGCATCCATCATGGAGTCCATGACGGCATCGAGCTCTTCTTCCGAAGATACCTCGATGGGTCCTTCTGCTTGCGGGGCGGCGTCCTTTTCGGGGGCGTCGTCCTGAGCGGCCGGATCGTCGTTTTGCTCGCCGGCATCTTCGGCCGCAGGGATTTCCGTCGCAGCGCCGTTATCCAGAGTGGCGTCGTCGACGTCGGTATCATTGCAGATCGCAGCGTCAGTATCTGCGGCGACGTCTGCTGAATCATCAATATGCTTTTGAGTCTGGGGGTCCAGCTCGTCTGTCATAGGCATGTGCTCCTCATCGTTGTTTGTCACCCTATGATAAAGTCTCGCGCCGACATCCCGCGTGCCGCAGCAAAGTTTCAAAACGTGTTCGATGGCTCGCGTGGATAACAAAAAATCGGCCTCTTTATTTGGTTTGCGCTTGACATTCCCTTCGCCGAAAGACGTTGCGCCGTTCGCCTGCTGCGGTCTTTATTTTTCACTTGAACCCGCTAAAGTTGCATGTCAGCTTTTGGCGCGTGAAGTTGGATGCGCGCAGTCGGCGGGTGGGCCCGTCGCGATTTGAAAGGACTTCGTATGGGACTTTTCACTGGTAAGACCGTAATCGTCACCGGCGGCGGCAAGGCCACGCTTAAGGACGGCTCCGCTGGCTCCATCGGCTACGGCATCGATATCGCTTTTGCCAAGGAGGGCGCAAGCCTCGTCATTACCGGCCGCAACGTTGCCAAGCTCGAGGCTGCCAAGGAGTCCCTCGAGGCCGAGTACGGCATCAAGGTTCTGCCTGTTCAGGCCGATGTCTCGGCTGGTCAGGAC
>CAJKZP010000058.1:0-11994 GCA_905204415.1 uncultured Collinsella sp.
GATCCCGATACGCCGGTTACGACGGTAAGCGTGCCAAACTCAATCTTGGCGGTAACGTTTTTGAGGTTGTTGGCACATGCGCCCGTAATCTTGAGACAGCCACGTCCGGGGTTGCGGCGTTCATCGGGAACTCGAATCATTCGCTTGCCGGTTAGATAGGCACCCGTCATTGATTCGGGACACGCCATGATATCGGCAGGCGTTCCCGCCGCGACTACGTGTCCGCCGTTGACGCCGGCGCCGGGCCCCATGTCGATCACGTAGTCGGCGGCACGGATTGTATCCTCGTCGTGTTCGACGACGATAACGGTATTGCCGATATCGCGCAGGCGCTCGAGCGTCTTGATCAGGCGCTCGTTGTCACGCTGATGAAGACCGATCGAGGGCTCGTCCAGAATATAGAGCACGCCCATGAGACCCGCGCCGATCTGCGTTGCCAGTCGAATACGCTGTGCCTCGCCACCGGAAAGCGTCGCCGAGGCACGACCGAGTGTCAGATAGTCGAGTCCAACATCGACCAGAAAACGCAAGCGCTCCAGGATTTCCTTGACAATACGACCGCCGATGAATTGTTGACGTTCGGTGAGCTCAAGGCCCTCAAAAAACTCGAGCGACTCGCGGCACGATAGGCAGCAAACCTCATAAATGGACTTGCCGCCCACGGTGACGGCGAGCATCTCGGGGCGCAGACGAGCGCCATGGCAGCTCGAGCACGGCTCCTCGCGAATGTATTTCTCCAGGCGCGCCCTAGTGTTCTCGTTCGTCGTCTCGGTATAGCGTTCGTACAGGATGTTGCGAATGCCCGAAAACTTGGTATCCCACTGGCTGCGACGTCCGTCGAGCTTTTGGTAGTCGACCGAGATCTTCGTATCGCCCAGGCCATCCAAAAATGCACGACGCACGCGAGGGGGCAAGTCCTCCCACGGCGTATCGGCGCTCACCTTAAAGTGTTTGCAGACCGCAGCAAAAATCTGCGGATAGTAGTTCGAATTGCCAAACAGGCTACCAAAGACTCCGTCGGCAATGGACTTCGAGGGATCCTCAATCAGCGCCTCGGCATCAACGGTTTTCTTAAAGCCCAGGCCGTCGCACTCAGGACATGCGCCATAGGGAGCGTTGAACGAAAAGTCGCGGGGTTGTAGGTCGTCGATGGAGTGCCCGTGCTCCGGGCACGCCAGAGCCAACGAATACTCCAGAAGCTCGCCCTCGGTCCCCTCGGGAGCATCACGATCGGGCAGCATGTACACGTTTACATTGCCGTGAGCCAGCGCGGTCGCCTGCTCAACAGACTCGGCGATACGGCCCAGAGAGTTCTCACGGATCACGATGCGATCGACCACGACCTCGATATCGTGCTTGAACTTTTTGTCCAGATCGATAGGGTCGTCGAGCGAACGCACTTCGCCGTCAACTCGCACGCGGCTAAAGCCCTCGGCGCGAAGGTCCTCAAACAGTTTGGTGTACTCGCCTTTTCGCCCGCGCACCACCGGTGCCAGCACAAACGCGCGGCGGCCCTCCCCCGCCGCCAAGACCTTGTCGGCAACCTGGTCGGTCGTCTGGCGCTCAATGACGCGGCCGCATTCGGGACAGTGCGGGGTGCCCACACGGGCGAACAGCAGGCGCAGATAGTCATAAATCTCGGTTACGGTGCCAACCGTCGAGCGAGGGTTTTTAGACGTCGTCTTTTGGTCGATCGACACCGCCGGCGAAAGGCCGTCGATTGAATCCAAGTCGGGTTTGTCCATCTGGCCCAAGAACTGGCGCGCATAGCTCGAAAGGCTCTCGACGTATCGACGCTGGCCCTCGGCATAGATAGTGTCAAATGCCAGCGAACTCTTGCCCGAGCCCGAAAGACCGGTAATGACCACGAGCTCGTCGCGCGGGATGGAAACATCGATATTGCGCAGGTTGTGTTCGCGCGCACCACGGATAACAATAGAAGAATCAGACATGGAAGCTCCTTGCCTCCTATAACCTCAAATCACACTGTCGATGAGTTTAGCGCACTCAACGCGCACAGATGTTCGTAATACAAGATTCGCAGACCTTTTGCTCTGTCTGTCCGACAGAACACTTTTCCGATTTGCGCGAAAACGTTACGGTAATCTAACAGTAGTACTCTTAAATGCTCTTAACCGAGGACCTCTCATGACCGAAGACACGCCCCTTGAAATCACTCCGCGCGAAATGGCCAATCTACCTATATTCATTGCCGCCCTTATCGTGGCCGCTGTTGTCGCGCGCATATGTGTTTCAGCCAAACGAAAGGAGCCGGCGCCCGTTTTTCGCGCTCTTTGGTGCGCGACGCTCCTCATCCCCCTTGGCGTAGTTGCGGCATGGATTGCCAATCAGCTGCTCGTAAATGAGGGCAATTCCCTGTGGATTCTGTCTTATTCCGCACTCGGCGCTGCCGCAGTCGCCCTCCTTGTCGAGCCCCTTGTTTCGGGGCTCATCAATCAAACAGATGTCGCAACTGGAACGGTTGCCTGCATATGCCGCGACATTATCATCATCGCAGCAGTTGCGATCCTGTCGTTCGTTTCGCTCGAAATCGCCTGCAATGAAACCTTTTACCGAATTCCTGCCAACTCGTTCGGCTTTTCCGTTGGATTACTTGCGTCGATTCTTCTGTCCCTTTATTTGTTAGGGCAGCGACACGGAGGGGCGATGGTCCTCGTGCCCGTCGCCTGTTGCATTCTTGGTATTGCCGAGCACTTTGTTATGACGTTTAAAGGCGAGGCCATCCTGCCGAGCGACATTTTGGCATTGGGCACCGCAATGGAAGTAAGTGAGGGATATGAGTTCACCTTCACTGCAGGAATTGTCACCTCGCTCGCGTTACTCGAAATCTCTCTTGGACTGCTTTCCCTCATTCGACCGCGAAAACTCAGCACGCCGGCTCATGTTCTTCCTGCCATCGCCGGAAACCTCTGTGCCTTTCTTCTCTTGAGCGTGATAAGCCTTTTGGGTTTTTCCAGTATCGACTTAGAGCAGGCACTGAATTTTGGATTTGACCGCTGGCAGCCCATCTGTACATATGTTTCACAGGGCTTTATCACATCGTTTACCGAGATGGTCAACGAGTTGCCAATTGAAAAGCCCGAGGGCTATACACCTGATGAGGCTAAAAATATCGAGCAAGAGCTTGTTGCCGCCTATGACAGCACCTACGGTTCCAGCGAGCAACGCGCCGCGGCCGTTGCCCAATTCAATGAGATCAAACCAACGGTCATCGCCGTCATGAATGAGAGTTTCACCGACCTATCGTGCTTCGAACAGCTCAAGGCTGCCGGATACTTCGGCCCCAACTTCTATAATTCCCTTCCCGACACACTTGTGCGCGGCACCATGCTTGCCTCGGTCACAGGGGGCGGAACGGCCAACTCCGAATTCGAATTTTTAACGGGGGCTACAACGGCCTTTGTCGGAGTCGGCAAAATCCCCTATCAGCTTTATCAGATGAGCGATGTTGATAGCCTGGCAAAAGACCTTAAAGAGCTTGGGTACGTCGCCACCGCCATGCACCCCCAAAATCCCGTCAATTACCACCGAGATAAAATCTATCAGCAGCTCGGCTTTGGAGAATTTCTTTCAATCGACGGTTTTGGAGACGCGCCCTATTACCACAACGGTGTATGCGACTACGTCACCTACGACAAAATACTTGAACTGCTCAGGACCGACGAAAGGCCGCAGTTCATCTTTGATGTAACGATGCAAAATCATGGCGGATACGAAATCGGGTCCGTTCCCGCAGAAGAGCTTACGAATTATTGGGTCGAGGGTGCCAGCGAGAACACCAATGCCATGCTCAATACGTACCTGACCTGCATCAACGCATCCGACCGAGACCTCGAGTACTTTATCAACGAGCTCCGCAATATCGGCAGACCGGTTGTTCTTGTCTTTTTTGGCGACCATCAGCCGAGCGCCGCAACGACTCTCAACGACGAGCTGTACCCTCAGGAAGACACGGCAAGCCACGCTTTCCGTGTCTATCAGTCGACCTATTTCGTCTGGGCTAACTATGAAATCGCCGGCAATACCGAGCTCAACGTCTACGACACCGTCGGGGCAAACGAGATTGCAGCCATTACCCTTAATAAGATCGGCGCCCCGCTCACCGACTATCAAAAGGCCCTGCTTGCAACAAGGTCAGATGTGCCCACCATCAATGTCGCCGGCTATCTCGGTGCCGACGGGCTGCGCTACGACTTGGAATCTGAAGACAGCCCATACACCTCGACGATCGACAAGCTGCAGCGCATGCAATACCTCGAGTTCGCCAGCAAAGTTCAGTAAGCCCGCCCATTCGCTTGGGTCCATCGTATTGCAAGCACGCTCGGCCCAAATGCATCGCAAATGGCTCCCGCTCGCAAACGAGGGTACAATGACGCTCGTGTCACATCGCGGGGCCCCGGCCCCAACATATACAAAGGAGTCATACATGGGTTGCGAGCACGCACAGGTCGCCGGCGGACAAACGTCGCCGTCGCAATTTGAGGAGAATACGCTGTCCGAGGTCAAGCGCGTCATCGCCGTGCTTTCCGGCAAGGGCGGTGTCGGCAAGTCGTTTGTCACCGGTGCCATCGCCACCGAGCTTGCCCGCCACGGCCACAAGGTCGGCGTCCTCGATGCCGACATCACCGGTCCCTCCATCCCCAAGATGTTCGGTATGAGCGGACGCCACGTCCATGCCCTTGGCAACCTTATGCTGCCCGAAATCTCCGAGCACGGCGTCAAGGTCATGAGCTCCAACCTGCTGCTCCAAAACGAGACCGACCCCGTCCTTTGGCGCGGTCCGGTCATCGCCGGCGCCATTAGGCAGTTCTGGAGCGAGACCTCGTGGGGCCCCATCGACTACCTGCTGGTCGACATGCCTCCGGGAACAGGCGACGTCGCGCTCACCGTCTTCCAGTCGCTGCCCGTCGACGGCATCGTCATCGTCACGAGCCCGCAGGATCTGGTCTCGATGATCGTCGCCAAGGCGGTCAAAATGGCCGAGAAGATGAACGTCCCCATTCTGGGCATTGTCGAGAACATGAGCTATATTGAGTGCCCCGACTGCGGCAAGAAGATCGAGGTCTTTGGCAAGAGCAAGCTCCCCGAGGTCGCAGATCGCTATAACCTCGACATCTTGGGCCAGCTTCCCATTAATCCGGCTCTCGCCGAGGCCTGCGATAAGGGAGAGGTCGAGACCGCGCTGCCCGATGGCATGTTGCCCAAGGCAGTCTCTGCCGTCGAGGCCATTACCCCGCACGAGACCGACGAGGCCTAAGTGAACGCGAGCGCCTTCTATGACGTCCTAGTAATCGGCGGCGGGGCTTCAGGCCTCGCCGCCGCCATTACGGCCGCACGCGCTGACAAAAGCGTCTGCATCGTTGAGCGCGATGTCGCCTGTGGCCTTAAGCTCCTTGCGACCGGTAACGGCCGCTGCAACCTCTCCAACGAATCGATTGATCCTCAGCGGTATAACCACCCCGCATTCGTCGAATCCGTCATGGGCCCCCAGCCCGAACAAGAGCTTATGGGTTTCTTCTCCTCGCTGGGTATCATGACAACCTCCGAGGAAGGCCGACTGTACCCGCGCTCCCTTCGCGCCGAATCGGTGCGCGACGCGCTTCTCAACGTTTGCGACCGCCTAGGTATCACCTTAATCTGCGGAGCCAACGTTGCCTCGGCGCACAAAGCTTCCGAAGGCTGGGCACTCCAAATAGACCGTCCAGCGCGAGCACTCAAGGCAAAAAAGCATGACGACCGAAAATCGGAGCTCCGCTCGCTTCGGAAAGCGCTCGCCGATGCCCCTCGCAAGAACGAGGCCCTGCAGGCACATGCCGTAATTATCGCCACGGGCGGCAACCCCACCGGTATCGCCGATACGTTTCGCCTCCCCCTCACTTCGCTGCGCCCCATCCTCTGCCCCGTATCGGCAACGGTCGTTGGCAATCGGGCGGCACTCAAGACGTTGGGTGGCCTGCGCGTCCGCGCCCGCTTGACGCTCGCCCGCAACCATAATGAGCTCTGGCGCGAAGACGGTGAAGTGCTGTTTCGAACCTTCGGCATCTCGGGCGTCGTCGTCTTCAACCTCTCCCGTCGTATCCAGCGCGGCGATACGATCCTGCTCGACGTTTTCCCCGACCTCTCTAAAGACGAGCTGCTCGATATGCTTAACCGGCGCGTTGAGCTGCTCGGCGGCTATTCGCCCCGCGATCCCCGTTGGCTCGACGGCATGCTCGCCCCGCAACTCGCCCGCGTCGTCTGCACAGCGTTCGAGCAGTGCCATCCAGGCTCCAACGATGTCATCCACCTGGTCTCGATCCTCAAGCACTTTAAGTTGCTCGTCGAGGGAACAGCCGAGGAGCGCTCGGCGCAGGTCACGCGTGGTGGCATATCTGTCGAGAGCATCTCAACACCCAGTCTACGCGCGCGCTGCGTTGTCGACGCCCCGCTTTACGTCTGCGGTGAAGCGCTCGACATCGACGCCGACTGCGGCGGCTTCAACCTTGCATGGGCTTGGATATCGGGGATTCGCGCTGCAAGCAGTCTGTAGCAACGCAGTCTATAATCAAAATGCAATCGGGCCGTCTGAACTTTCCGGGCGGCCCCTTTCTTGCATCTAAGGAGACCTCGATGATCGAAATCACCCAAGTCCATGCGTCGCTCGATGACGCTCGCGACGAAAACGCCTGCCTTGCCGTTGGCAGACGCGCTGCTAAGCGAGCCCTTCGGTGCAAGGACTCCCAAATCAAGACTATCGAACTCCATCGCAAGTCAATCGATGCCCGCAAAAAACGAGATGTCCATTTTATCTTGAGCTTTCGCGTCGAGCTGTCGACCCCTCGTCTTGAACAAATCGCTATCGATGGTATTTCCGACCGCGACCGCTCGCATATCCGCATGATAGAAGCCGAACCGCCCTCGTTCCCCACCCCCGTTGTCGCAGCGTCTAACGAACGCCCCATCGTCGTTGGTGCCGGATGCGCTGGCCTTTTTGCAGCACTCGCCCTTGCCGAAGCAGGCCTCAAGCCTTTGCTCATCGAGCGCGGCGATCCGGCCCTTCGCCGCTCACGGACCATCGATCTTTTTCTCAAAGAACGCATCCTGGATCCCGAGAGCAACATTCAATTTGGCTTAGGTGGCGCGGGTACGTTCTCGGATGGCAAACTCAATACGGGAACCAAGAATCCATCCCATCGGCTGGTCCTCGAGACCTTCGTCGAAGCGGGTGCTCCCCGCGATATCCTATGGGATGCAAAGCCGCATATTGGCTCCGACATCCTCCCCGCCGTCGTTACCAGCATCTCCCAGCGCATTGAACAGCTCGGAGGGACCGTTCGCTACCGAACGAAACTCGTTGACATTCGCACTGATACATCTGGCGCCATTGTCGGTATCGACGTCCGATCGTCTCAGGACACGACAAGCGAGTCAATCAACACAAAGCATCTCATTCTCGCTTGCGGTCATTCTGCGCGTGATGTATTCGAGGTTCTCAAAACCCGTGATGTCGCCCTCGCGCAAAAAACCTTTGCCATGGGCGTTCGTATCGAACACCCGCAACGTGATATCGATCGGGCGCAATATGGCCCCGCGGCGGGTCATCCCGCGCTCGGAGCGGCCCCCTATAAGCTCGTTGCCCATCTTCCCAACGGTCACAGCGTGTTCTCATTCTGCATGTGTCCCGGCGGACAGGTTGTCGCCGCCTCTTCAGAGCCCGGCCATCTGTGCGTCAACGGCGCCAGCCTCAACGCCCGCGCCGGCCGCAACGCAAACGCCGCCCTCCTCGTTAACGTCACGCCCGACGATCTCCCCAGCGACGATCCACTTGCAGGCGTAGAACTCCAGCGCATTTGCGAGCGAGCTGCCTATCGCCTTGGCGGCTCCAACTGGAACGCACCGGCACAGCTCGTCGGCGATTTCCTTGCAGAACGCGCCAGCACGACATGCGGCAATGTAAAGCCCACTTATCCGCTCGGCGTTACCTGGACAGCGATCGACGAGTCATTGCCGCAACATATCATCGAGTCGCTTCGTCTGGGAATTCCCTTGCTCGGCAAAAAGCTGTGTGGCTACGACCGTCCCGATGCCGTCCTCACCGGCGTTGAGACACGCTCGAGCTCTCCGGTCACTGTTACTCGAGACCGGGAATGCCACGCTGTATCGACCCCGGGGCTCTACCCTTGCGGCGAGGGGGCCGGATATGCCGGCGGAATCATGAGCGCCGCTACCGATGGCATCCGTTGCGCCAAAGCCCTCATTGCTGATCTCTAGTCCACTAAATAGCACTGTCCCCGAACTCCGCGAGGAGCTCGGGGACAGTGCTTTATTTCTTAAACCGCGCGCCCTGGCGTTTTCTGCCCGAAGCGAACGTAGAGCCTTTGCGGGCCTGCGAGCGCAAGCGTTCAATCGTCTCGTCCTCACTCGTACCCTCAAGCATCGCCCTAATCTGAACGACCGCATCGCGCAGACGCGCTGCTTCCTCAAAGTCCATGGCGGCAGAAGCATTGCGCATATCTTCCTCCATGGTCTCAACGATCCGCACAAGCTCGTCATGCGGCAGTTCTTCCAACTGCTCCGCAAGTGTCTGCTCGGTTGCCACCGTTTCCGGCACGCCGCCCTCGCCGTTTTCATCGGGCGTATAGAATGCTCCGTGGCCCAAAGAATCGCCCTTCGAACGCCCCTTGGAACCAACGGTCTTCTCCGCCTCGGCAATAAAGCTCGAGATGTCATTGATGGCCTTGCGAACCGTCTTGGGCACAATGCCGTGCTCTTCGTTATAGGCCATCTGGATCTCGCGTCGGCGCTGCGTCTCGTCGATTGCCTCTCTCATCGAATCGGTCACGACGTCTGCATACATGATGACTTCGCCATCGGCATTACGAGCCGCACGACCAATCGTCTGAATCAGCGAACGGCGGTTGCGCAAAAAGCCTTCCTTGTCGGCATCGAGAATCGCCACCAGCGAGACCTCGGGGAGATCCAGGCCCTCACGCAGCAGATTGATGCCCACCAGAACATCAATTTTTCCCTCGCGCAGCGTTCGCAGAATTTCGACACGGTCCATCGTCGCCGTATCGGAGTGCATGTAGTTGACCTTAATGCCAGCGTCGAGCAAATGGTCGGTAAGGTCCTCTGCCATGCGCTTGGTGAGCGTGGTCACCAGCACGCGCTCCTTGCGCGTCACGCGCTCGCGAATCTCGTCCTCAAGATCGTCAATCTGCCCACGAACCGGACGCACATCGATCTTGGGGTCGAGCAGACCGGTCGGACGAATAATCTGCTCAACGTCGTTCTGGCTAACCCGCAGCTCATAGTCGCCCGGCGTGGCCGAAACGTAGATGAACTGGGGGATCCTCGCCTCAAACTCATCGAAACGAAGCGGGCGGTTATCAAGTGCCGAAGGCAGACGAAAACCATGCTCCACCAAGGTCACCTTACGTGAACGATCACCCTCATGCATACCGCGGATCTGCGGCACCGTCACATGGCTCTCGTCAATGATGCAGAGCATATCCTTGGGAAAGTAATCAATCAAAGTAAAGGGCGGCTCGCCCGGCTTGCGGCCATCCAAATGGCGCGAATAGTTCTCAATGCCGTTGCAAAAGCCCATCGTCTCGAGCATCTCAAGATCATAATCGGTGCGCTGCTGCAGACGCTGCGCCTCGAGCAACTTGTCGGTCGCCTTGAGCTCCGCCACGCGCTTCTCGCACTCTTCGCTGATCGATTTCAGAGCCGCCTTGACCTTCGGCTTCTCGGTCACGTAGTGCGATGCCGGCCACACGGGAATGGCCTCGTACTCACGCAGCATCTCGCCGGTGACCTCGTCGATCTCGGCAATCAGCTCGACCTCGTCGCCAAAGAACTCAAACCGCAACGGATGCTCGGCATAGGGCGGATACACGTCGACGACATCGCCGCGCACGCGGAAGGTGCCACGCGCCAAATCATAGTCATTGCGATCGTACTGGATATCGATGAGCGCATGGATAAAGTCATCGCGCTCGAGCGGCACCTTCTTGTCGACGTTTGGAGCCAGACCCGCATAGTCCTCGGGAGAGCCAATGCCATAGATACACGAGACCGATGCGACAACGATCACATCGCGTCGAGAGAGCAGTGACGCGGTCGCCTGATGGCGCAGCATCTCGACCTCTTCGTTAATCGAGGAGTCTTTCTCGATATATGTATCGCTTTGCGGCACATACGCCTCGGGCTGATAGTAGTCGTAATACGAGACGAAGTAGACCACAGCGTTATTGGGAAAGAACTCTTTGAGCTCGCTCGCAAGCTGAGCGGCAAGGGTCTTATTGGGAGCCATGACAAGCGTCGGCTTTCCCAGGGCCTCAATAGTCTTTGCCATCGTAAAGGTCTTGCCCGAACCAGTCACGCCCAGCAAAACCTGATAGCGGTCTCCGTCCCTCACGCCCTGCACAAGCAACTCAATGGCCTTAGGCTGGGAACCGGCAGGCTCATAGGGAGAAACGACTTCAAACGGCACCTCAGCGCCCTCAACGCCAAAGCGCTTAAGTTCACCACCAACGCGTTCTACTTCAAATTCCGCCATGGATACTCCTAACTCATACATCTGCAGTATACGCAGGCGGTGGGCTTAGTCCTATACGAACCGATCGGGATAGAGGGTCTTATAGCGAACCCAGGCATTATTGACACGAACCAGATAAGCCTGCGTCTCGGGAAAGGTGATTGCATTATGAAGCGACGTGCTCTGCTGCGCCCATCCGTCGACATTGCCCATACCGGCGTTATAGGCGGCGATGGCACTATCCGTCGACCCGTTGAAATAGGTTAGAAGATACGAGAGGTATGCGCACCCAAACTCGATATTCGTAGCCGGATCGTTAAGGTTGTCGGCCGAATACTCGCCACCGTCGACAAGGCCCTTGGCGATCATATCCTGGGCAGTCTCGGGCATCAGCTGCATCAATCCCTGAGCACCCTGATTCGATTCGGCGTTGGGATCCCAATTGGACTCCGACTTGATGACGGCACACACCAGATATGGATCCAGATTATGCGAAATACTGGATTGCTTTACATATACCTCGTAGTCAATCGGATACAGCGGCCTAAAGAAAGCGGCAGGAGCATACGAATACACGAGGGAGATAAGACCAAAGATACAAACGGCGGCCAACGGAATGAGACGATACCAATTGAAAAAATGAGTCTTAGACACCGGTCCCCTTCCTTTCCTCACTGCCTATGAAACCATGACGCGAAAGCCATAAATCCAGCTGGTCAAAGAGAGACTCATCATCTGAAGAATTATCGATGACCGTAGTGGCCAGATTGCAGAGTTCTGATTCATCGGGCTGACAAGAGGAGCGCGCATCAAAATCAAAGGGCTCCATACCACGATGAATAGCACGCGCGCGACGAACTGCTAAAGGAGCGCTGATAACCAGAATTTCATCAGCCAGGCCAAAAGCATCCTCAAAACCAGTCGGGGCAGAAACCTCGACAACCGCAAAGGGATAACGAGGAGACGAAACCGTACAGCAAACCGGATCAAGAATCCTCAGTGACAGCTGTTCGATGAGAACCGGATGAACGATGTCATTGAGCCGCGCAACTGTATCAGGAGAGGCGAAAGCTCGAGCAGCGAGGACATTGCGGCGAATGCCGCCTTCCCCGTCCAGAATGTCCCAACCAAATTCTTCCGCGAGGGCATTGACGATATCCGAGCCTGGCACATACAGCGATTTGGCAAGCTCATCCAGATCGATAAGCATGGCGCCATGAGATTCGAGATAGCGGCAGGCAGTCGACTTACCCGAAGCAATATTGCCCAAGACATAAACGGTAAACATCAAGTCCTCCCTAACGCCAATGCGAGTTATTATCGCGCAAATACAAAAGAAGGACCCAAAATACAGCCAAACAGTAAGACAAGCTAAACGAAGGCGAATTTTTGTATTACAGCTCTCTTTTAACGCAAAGAAGGGGGAGGCCGCGAGGCCTCCCCCTTCTTCA
>CAJKZP010000059.1:0-11406 GCA_905204415.1 uncultured Collinsella sp.
GTCCAGATGGTCGATCAGGAAAAAGTTGAGACCGCCATAAAGCTGTTGCTTGAGGGCATAGGCGAGGACCCAACTCGTGAGGGCTTGCTGGAGACGCCGGCACGCGTCGCCCGTATGTATGGCGAGATTGCCGGTGGCATGGATCAGAGCGCCGAGGAGCACCTGTCCAAAACCTTTGCCGTCGCTTCGAACGATTTGGTTATCGAGCGCGACATCACGTTTTACTCGCTGTGCGAGCACCATCTGCTGCCGTTTTATGGCAAGGCTGCGATCGGCTATATCCCTAACGGTCGCGTGGCGGGTTTGTCTAAGCTTGCCCGCACGGTTGAGGTCTATGCCCGTCGACTGCAGCTGCAGGAGCAGCTGTGTGCACAGGTTGCCGATGCCCTCATGGAATATCTTGCTCCCCAAGGAGCGATCGTACTCATGGAAGCCGAGCATATGTGCATGACCATGCGCGGCGTGCAAAAGCCCGGTACCAAGACCGTGACGCTCGCTCGCCGCGGCGTCTTTGAGACCGATCCCGCGCTCGAGGAGCGGTTCTTTAGGATGCTGGGCCGTTAGCATGAGGGTCGTCAACGACTTTACATCGAAGACCGATGAGGGGACGCCGCGTCGCGGCTTTTTGGCTTCGGGCCTGACTCCCTTTGGCGCCATGCCTCGCATTGATTACATTTGTGCCAACGGGCTGTTCCGGCGGCACCTGGGCAACATTGCACAGTTGGAATCGGGGCGCATCTTTTGCCGCCACGGTATTGACCATCTGCTGGATGTCGCGCGCATTATGTGGATTAAGAATCTCGAGGAACAGCTTGAATTTGACCGCGAGGTCATCTACGCCACGGCACTTCTTCACGATATCGGCAAAGATGAACAGTATGAATCGGGTATATCTCATGATGTTGCAAGCGAGCGCGTCGCTGATGCGATTCTCGGCGGCATGCCCGATGACGTGGCGTTTGAGCCGGCAGATGCCGCAGCCATTAAGACGGCCATTCTGGGCCATCGAAAGCTGCGCGTGAACAGCCAGCCGCTTGAGCGTCTGCTCTATGCGGCCGACAAGGCCTCGCGAGCCTGCTTTGCATGCCCCGCGCGCAATGCTTGCAACTGGAGCGATGATAAAAAGAACCTGTCGATTCGCGTGTAGTTAGTTTGCGCGGTCGGGGTTCTAAACGAAGGAGACGATCGCGATGAGCAACAAGAAACTGCCCGAGAATGCAACCAAGACTGAAGGCGCCGAGCTCGCCCGCCGTGGAAGGGGCGAAATATCCACCGCAACGGCGGTGCCCCACGTGAGCTATGACGATCTGCGCCATGCCGACCGCATTACTATCGACGGTCTCGAGGTCTTTGCCAATCACGGCGTGTATCCCGAAGAGAACGCGCTGGGCCAGAAGTTCATCGTGTCCTTGGTGCTCTATGCCGACCTGCGCGCAGCGGGGGAGCACGATAACCTGGACGCCTCGATTGACTACGGCTCGGTGTGCCACGATGTCGATGGCTATCTGCGCGAGCATACGTTTAAACTCATCGAGGCCGCAGCCGAGGGTGTGGCCCAGATGCTGTTGCGTCGTTATCCCTTGCTGCTTGGTGTGCGCATAAAGCTCGATAAGCCGTGGGCGCCCGTCGGTCTTCCCTTGACAAGCTGCGGTGTCGAGATCGAGCGCGTGCGCTAACCGGTTCTAATACGTCTCTATGGGTGGCTGCTTGAGCCGCTGCGACAGCGCTCTATTGTTGGGGCAGTACGTGTCGAGCAGGGCGTGAAACCGCTGATTGTGGCTTGGCTCGAGCAAGTGGACGAGCTCGTGGGCGACAACCATGTCGAGGCATTCGACGGGGTAGCCGGCAAGTTCTCGTGCGATGCGAATGGCGCCGGATTTGGGCGTGCACGAGCCCCAACGCGTTTTCATGCTGCGTACGGAAACGCGGGAAACGGAGACGCCCATTGCGATTTCGTACGCGTGCAAAATATCGCGCAGCGCCGATGTGACCTCGGACGTATAGAGCTGGTCGATGTGGGCTTGGAGCTCGTCGGACGTTAGACCGTCGAGGATTGCGAGCCGCTTGGCCTGTGGGCCTCCGTTCGATTCGTCGGTACCCATAAAACTTGCGAAGGTGGCCTGTTTGGGTCGCGGTGCGGGTGACGCAAAGTTGTGATCGAGTGCGTCCTGTACCGTGATGGGCATGCCCCAAAGCGCAATGATGGACGAGGGGCTGAGTGGCTCTCGTGACGTTGCCTGACGTTGCTCACGCTGGGCAAGTCGGCCGATAATCCAGGCGTTGTTGCGCTTCACAAACGCTTCGATACGCTCGCGGCTGGCGCCGAGCGGTGCGCTGGCGTGGACCTCACCGCTCGATGTGACGCGCAGGTTGAAGTTCTTGACGCGCCTTTTGGTAACGACGACGGGGATGGGCATCCCATCCGGTCGGGGTAGGAAAATCGTAAATTGCTGCGTCAAAAGTTATCCTTCAGATTGGGGACGGGCCGGCATGTCGACCGCTCGGCATGCCGGCCTGCTCAAGGGATGTGAAATTAATAACGCTCAAAGAAGGCAAGCGCGTTGTCGCTGCAGAGCTTCTGCATCACGGTCTTGCCAAAGTGCTTGGAGAGCATGTTCTGGAACTCGGGCATCTTGCTGGCATCGGAGAGGAAGTCGGGTACCTTGGCGCCGTCCCAGTCGCCGCCGAGCGCGATGACATCTTCGCCGCCCAGGTCGAGCCAGTGTTCGATATGGGCTGCCAGCTGGTCGAAGGTGACATCTGCGGCGGTCTCGTCGGTTGCTTCGTTGGAGAGGAATTCGCTGCAGTAGTTGAGGCCGACGATGCCGCCCATGTCGCGAATGGTGCGGAACTGGTCGTCGGTGAGGTTGCGCTTGACGCCGCAAACCGCGCGGGAGTTGGAGTGGCTGGCGACGAAGGGGCGCGTGGCGTGGGCGACAACCTCGTCAAAGCACTCGTCGTTGAGGTGGGAGACGTCGAGCACCATGCCGACGCGTTCCATCTGCGTAAGCGCCTCGATGCCGGCGGCGGTGAGGCCAGCGTGGGTGTCGTGGCCGCTCGCGAGCGGTCCCTGCGCGTTCCAGCTGAGCGATGACATGAGAACGCCCAGGCTCTTGAGCACCTCGATCAGCGCGAGGTCCTCGGCAAAGAACGTGGCGTTTTCGATGGTGTGGATGCAGGCAACCTTGCCGTCCTTGAGTGCAGGGCGAATGTCAGCGGCGCTGCGCACGTTGACCATGCGGTCGTGGTTGAGCATGGCCTGGCCGCTCATGTGCGCCATGATCTGCGCTTGGAAGCGCGCGGCGTGGGCGGTGGGAATCTCGTCGGGGACAAACGTGGCGAAGCACTGTGCCCACGGCGTGTTGCCGATCTTTGCGAGCGAGATGGCGCAGGCGTTGCCCTCGATGAGGTCGAAATCCTGCGGATGCGTTTCGTCGCCGGGGAAATAGCCGTCGGTGCCGGCGGCAGGTCAAGATCGAGTGTGGCCCAGCCGATGCGGTCGGCGGTGTCGCAGTGTAGGTCAAATACGGGATATGCCATGGTTCCTCCGGTTGCAGCGTTTCTTTGCAAACTGTCTTTGAATTGTATGACTAGGGTATAGTTAGCGCCATATGTTCACGGCGGCTCGCGTTGTGCGCCGCCCTTATCACGGAGGTTACCATGTCCAACCAGGGCAAGAAGGTCAAGACCCATTATCGCGGCACGCTCGACGACGGCACGCAGTTCGATAGCTCCTACGATCGCGGCGAGCCGTTGGAGTTCACCTGCGGCGCCGGCCAGATGATCAAGGGCTTCGACGCCGCTGTTGTCGACATGCAGGTGGGCGAGAAGAAGACCGTGCACATTCCTGCTGCCGATGCCTACGGCGAGCACAACCCCGAGATGGTTATCACCTTCCCGGCCGAGCAGGTTCCCAATATCGAACAGATCGAGAAGGGCATGAAGCTCTTCCTGTCCACGCCGAGCGGCATGCCCGTCCCCGCCGTGGTCATCGACGTAACGCCCGAGGCCGTGACGCTCGACGCCAACCACGAGCTCGCCGGCAAGGACCTCAACTTTGATATCGAGCTCGTTGAGGTCGAGGACTAGTTGATGTCCGTGGACCTGGTAGCTACGGAGCGCTTGGGAAATCTCAACGACCCGTCCTATGAACTCCTGCTTCGTCGGGAGCTGGGTGGCGTCTTTGAGGTTGACGAGCTGCTACTCGATTGGGACCAGGCTGATGCGCGCCTGTTTGTAGGCGTGACGGAGCTGGGGCGCACGGTGAATGCCCGGCTGGATGCCACTGATGGCGAGCGTCTTGCCGATGGTGACGTGCTCGCTATTGACCGCACGGGCACGGTGCCCGTAGTGGTTGTCGTACGCCTGCGCAGCGCCGAGGTCTATTTGGTCGAAGTCGACCGCATGGATCCGATTGTGCTCGCACATGCGTGCTGGGAGATCGGCAACATGCATGCGCCGCTCTTCCGGGGTGACTCGGATGATTATACCGTGCGCATGTATACGCCGGTGCAACCGGTTTTGGGTCGCATGCTCCGGGGTATTGGGGGCGTTCGACTCTCGGTGGTCACACGCGAGCTCGATGCCAGTCGACGCTTTGCATCGAGCGCGGCGGATGTTGTTGTGAGTATGGCTCCCGACTTTACCATCGTAAAAAAGACGCGCGGCTAAGCGCGCGTATGCGCAAGACGGGCTTTGAGGAATTGCCATTCAAAGTCCGTCTTGCTGTTGATGAGATGCTTTGGGGGAAAGCATATGGGTCTTGAGGGAATCAAGCTGATCGCCTGCGATTTGGATGGCACGTTGCTGCACCCGGGGGAGCGCGAGCCGCGTTCCGAGGCCTTTGAGCTTATCGATGAGCTGCATCGTCGCGGTATTGTGTTTATGCCGGCGAGCGGCCGTCAATATGCGAGCTTGCGCTATCTGTTTGCCCCGGTGGCCGATGAGCTCGCCTATGTGTGCGAAAACGGAGCCCTGGTGATGAGCGAGGGGCATGCCGTTGTCAAGCGTTCCATGGAGCGTAGCCTTGCTATGGATATCGCGAATGCCGTGGTCGCCTATCCCCATGCCGACGTGACCCTTTCGTGTGAGGGACACCTCTACACCATGAGCGGCAACGATGCGTTCGTCGATCATTTGCGCTATGAGGTCCACTGCGATGTGGCGGTGGTCGACCGCCCCGAGGACATCGACGAGGACGTCATTAAGATTGCCTTCCAGACGCCCGAGGTGGATCAGCCGGCGGCCCTGGAGTATTTCGAGCGCCTCTTTAGCGACCGTGTTGACGTGATGACGTCGGGAATCGAATGGACGGACTTTATCGGTTTCGGTTCGGGCAAGGGCTCCGCGCTTGCCGATTACGGTCGTGCCCTGGGTATTTCGCCCGATGAGATGATGGCGTTTGGCGACAATGAGAACGATCGCGACATGCTCAACGTGGTGGGCCATCCCTATCTGATGGAGAGCTGCAATCCCAGCATGCGCGGTGTCAATGACCGTGTCCGCTACGTGCGCACGGTCGAAGAAGAGCTGCGTCGTCTACTTGCTGAGTAGGCATGTCCCAAAATCTACCTACAGTTGGGGCAGAGACCCTCGAAGATGGTGTAGTGCGAGGTGACGTTCCAGCCGATTTGCTCGGACGCCTTGGCGTCGAGCTGGGCATCGAAGGGGAGCGGTACGTCGATGACGCGGCTGCACGAGGTACAGATGATATGCGCATGCGGCTCGATCGTGCGATCGAAGCGGCTGCCGCCCGGCGTCTTGATGGAGAGGATCTCGCCGGCGTCGACCAAGAGATTGAGATTGCGGTAGACCGTACCGCGGCTGATTTTGTCATCCTGCGCGCGCACGGCGTTGTAGATCTCATCGGCGGTGGGGTGGTTATAGCTTTGGCGCACGGCGTCAAGAACCAGCTTCCGCTGCTTGGTGTTTCTTCTTTGCACCGCCATGCGCCTCGCCTCTTTTCTATCAACGGTCGTAGGTAAATGATACCGTATTTAGCACACAATACTAATAACGAGGACTGAAACCGTCTTCATTGGTAAGTGGGGCTCGGGCCTGGGCGTCTACGAGGCGAAAGCGCGTTCCCATGCGCTCGTAGGAGGCATGAAGCGCCTCGAGATGAGATAGGATATTTGCCGGAGCTCCCTGTATCTCCATCTCGACTGAGCCGTCTTCCATGTTGCGCACCCAGCCGGTGAGTGCGCGTGCCTGCGCGAGGTTGGTGTTGGTAAAGCGAAAACCAACGCCTTGGACTTGCCCCGTCCAGTGCAGGAAGTAGCGCAGGGGAGTGTCTTGAGTGGCCTCGTCGCTTGCGAGCACAGTAAGCCTGCGGCGCAGCTCGAGCTCGATGTTTGATGGTTTTTGAGGCTCTCGACTGCCGCCGGTGACGCTGGAGAAGAACGTATCGAAGAGGCCCATCGCTATGCCTGCTTGACTGAATCGGCGGGGAAGGTAATGCCGGCCTGCTGGCGCACGGCATCCATGATGCGCAGTGAGACGAGCGTGACATCGCGGTAGTGGCCAAGCTCGTGGCGTCCCGCCGGGGTCTCCCAAATCTCTTCCTTAACGTTATCGATGCCGCCGATGGCGGTGATAAAGTCTGTGAGTTCGTATTCCATGGTGTTGCTCGATTTGGGCAGGTCGAGCACGCGGCCGTTGTCGCCCTGTTCGCGCGGTGCCTCGGTCGCCGAGCCGCGTACGACATCGCCGCGATAGTCGATGCGGACGTTGCGGGGCGTGGACAGATGGTCGATCTGGATAGTGCCACGCTCGCCTTCGATCTGCGAGGGCAGCAGGTCATTCGTAATTTTGGAGTGCGCGAGCTCGACGGAGATGCGGCCACCGCCGTAGCTGGCGAGGATAGAACCGCAGCCGTCGATGGGGCCGTGCGTGAGCTGTCGCGTGGTGGGGTCGAGCAGAGTAGCCATGCTCGTAAGGCCGGAGGGCATGCCGAAAATCTCGACCATGGGCTCGACGGTGTAGACGCCAATGTCCATGAGGGAACCCGATGCCATATTGCAGTCGAAGATATTGGTGGAGCGTCCCGCGAGAATCTCGTTGTAGCGCGAGGAATACTTGCCAAAGCGCAATGAGGCACGACGAATGGGCGCAATCTCGCCCAGGGCGTCCTCGATGGCGTGGAAAGCGGGGTCATGGAGCGGGCGCATGGCCTCGAGGGCCACGACACCTGCTGCCTCGGCAGCGCGGAAGACTTCCAGCGCCTGCGCCTCGGTGGCGCAGAAGGGCTTCTCGACGATGACGTGCTTGCCACCGGCGATGCAGGCAAGGGCCTGCTCGTAGTGAAGTGCGTTGGGCCTGCCGATATAGACGGCGTCGACGTCGGCAGCGGACGCAAGCTCGTCAAGTGCGGTGAAGTTACGCTCGCCGCCGTGCTTAGCGGTGAAGGCGGTGCCGCGATCTGCGTCGCGCGAGAGCGTGCCCACAAACGCGGCTTGGTCGTTGGCGTTGACGACCTGGATAAAGTCGTCGGTAATCATGGATGTGCCGATGGTCGCTATACGCAGCATGTATCCCCCTCGTGCCGTTCGGTTTACAGGATGAGTGTAGCGCGGGAGGACACAAAAGCGTGCGAAAACGCCGTTACAGGTCGCTCTCGTTAAAGCCGGTGTCGATATCGAGGTTGCTGCCGTCGGCCGCCGTGGTGGCAAGCTCGTCGCAGCGCTCGTTGAGCTCATGGCCGGCGTGACCCTTAACCCAGATGAACTCCACCTTATGCTTGCTCTTTGCGGCAAGCAGACGCTCCCACAGGTCGCGGTTCTTGACAGGCTGCTTGTTGGCGGTCTTCCAGCCGCGTTTTTTCCATCCGTCAATCCAGTGCTTGTTGAAGGCGTTGACGACGTACTGCGAATCGGAATGGACTTCGACGTCGCAGGGGCGGTTGAGCGCCTCGAGTGCCACGATGACCGCCATGAGCTCCATGCGGTTGTTGGTGGTCTTGGCGTAGCCGCGCGAAAGCTCAGAGGTGAAGGTCTTGCCGGCGGGGTTGGTGTATTTGAGCACGGCGCCGTAGCCGCCACGTCCCGGATTTGATCGGGCCGAGCCGTCGGTATAGATGATGACCTTCACATGGTTCCTTTCGTTGGGTACGTTTCGCGTGAGTGACCATTGTAGCGCCATGCCCGCCGGGGGCTAGCAATCTACGATTTCTACCCCGTCTTCCGACAGTTGGTTGGCATGGATGATGCGGTTGAGCTCGTCGAGGTATTGCTGCAAGAGGGGAGAGGGTTTGCGGTCGTCATGCATGATGTAGCCCACATGCATCGTCGGGGCGTCTGCCAGGGGGATCGAGGCCATGCCCCACTGCATTTCGCTGGAGAGTACGCCGGTCGACAGCGCATAGCCGTTCGAGGTGATAAGCAGGTTGGTGAGCGTCCCGCGGTCGGATACGCGGATATTGCGGTTGCAGGGAATATAGCTAAACGGTTCCTCGGCGTAATAGAAGGAGTTCGAGGTGCCTTGCTCAAAGCTGTAGCGCGTATAGGGCGTGAGGTCGGCAAGGGACAGCTGCGAGCGGCGTGCGAGCGGGTGGCGTTTGCTGACGAACACGTGGACCTTCGCATCAAAGAGGGGATGAAAGCTCGCTCGGGCATCGGCGAAGGCCTTCTGCAGAACGCGGGCGTTAAAGTCATCCAGATACAGAATGCCGATATCGCTGCGAAACGCACGGACGTCGTCGATGATCTGCGCCGTGGTGGTCTCGCGCATGATGAACTCGAACTTGCTGTCGCGGCAGCGCTCGACGACGTTGACAAAGGCCTCGACCGAAAACGCGTAGTGTTGGGCCGAGATGGCGAGGCGGGCCTGAGGTGTACCGCCGTCCTCGTAGCGGGCCTCGAGCATGTCGGCCTGCTCTACGACCTGGCGTGCATAACCCAAAAGCTCGGTGCCGTCGTTGGTGAGTGCAACACCGCGGCTGGAGCGCGTAAAGATTTCGATATGAAGTTCCTGCTCCAGGCTTTTGACGGCATTGGAGATATTGGACTGCGCCGTATAGAGGCGCTGGGCTGCGGCGTTGATCGAACCGGACTCTGCCACGGCGATCAAAAAGCGAAGCTGCTGGAGGGTCATCGGCGCCCGTCCTTTCGAGTGTTATCTATAAAACCGATAACAAGTTAGCGCTTTTAAGTGATTGACCGAGGGAAACAATGCTCGTACTATTCAAAACACACAAAGGCGGTAGGTAATTAAGCCGACCACGGAACCGGGATGCGAAAGGAGGCCCGCATATGAATTGCTTACCAAGACGAATGCCGGGCTCCTGTTTGCGCCCGTCGGCGTGATCAGGAGACAGCGACTTACTTCTCTCTTTTTATTTACTTTCGTCCGATCAAGGAGATTATCATGAGCCAGTTCATCAACAACCCCGAGCACACCTTTGGTTTCGATACCCTGCAGCTGCACGTTGGCCAGGAGAGCGCCGATCCTGCATCCGACTCTCGTGCCGTGCCTATCTACCAGACCACGAGCTATGTGTTCCGCAGCTCCCAGCACGCCGCCGACCGCTTTGGTCTTGCCGACGCCGGTAACATCTACGGCCGTCTGACCAACTCCACCCAGGGCGTCTTCGAGGACCGTATCGCCGCACTCGAGGGTGGCGTGGCAGGTCTTGCCGTCGCCTCCGGTGCTGCTGCTATCACCTATACCCTGCAGGCTCTTGCCCAGGCCGGTGACCACGTGGTGGCTCAGAAGACCATCTACGGTGGTTCCTACAACCTGCTGGAGCATACGCTCTCCCAGTTTGGTGTCGAGACCACGTTTGTCGATGCCCATAACCTGGAAGAGGTCGAGGGTGCCATCAAGGACAACACCACGGTCATTTACCTTGAGACGCTCGGCAACCCCAACTCCGACATCCCCAACATTGACGCCACCTCCGAGGTCGCCAAGAAGCGCGGTCTGCCGGTTGTCGTCGACAACACCTTCGGCACCCCGTATCTGTTCCGTCCGCTGGAGCATGGTGCCAACATCGTCGTCCACTCTGCAACCAAGTTCATCGGCGGCCACGGCACCTCGCTGGGCGGTGTGATCGTCGACGGCGGTAACTTCGATTGGAAGGCGAGCGGAAAGTACGCCCAGATCGCTGAGCCCAACCCCTCCTACCACGGTGTTTCGTTTGCCGAGGCTGCCGGTCCCGCTGCCTTCGCAACCTATGTCCGCGCTATCCTGCTGCGTGACGAGGGCGCCTGCATCAGCCCGTTCAACGCCTGGGTCCTGCTCCAGGGCACCGAGACTCTGTCGCTGCGCGTTGACCGTCATGTCGAGAACACCAAGAAGGTCGTTGAGTTCCTGACCGGTGACAGCCACGTCGCCAAGGTGAACCACCCGAGCCTGCCTGAGCACCCCGATCACGAGCTCTATCAGAAGTACTTCCCCCGTGGCGGTGCCTCGATCTTTACCTTTGAGATTAAGGGTGGCCAGGAGGCAGCTTGGAAGTTCATCGATCATCTGCAGGTGTTCTCGCTGCTCGCCAACGTGGCCGACGTCAAGTCGCTCGTCGTGCACCCGGCTACCACCACGCACTCCCAGCTCTCTGCCGAGGAGCTCGCCGAGCAGAACATCACGCCCTCCACGATCCGTCTTTCCATCGGTACCGAGAACGCCGAGGATATCATTTGGGATCTGAAGCAGGCCTTCGCCGCGCTGGACGAGTAAGGCGACTTGTGCAAGGACCCCTTGCGACTCGATAGGTATAACTGCATAAAATGCCTGCTCAAGGCGCCTGTGCGAACAATGGTTGCACAGGTGCCTTTTTTGCATAGAGAGGGTGCAAAAACAGGGTTTTTGACACGATTTATGCATTTGAGTTGTGGAAAACTCCTGTTGAGAGGATGTGAGTTTTACGCAATTGACGTGCGCCTTTTGAGTAAAACCGCAGGTCGCGATTTGCTCGGGGTACTATGCAGCGCGATCGAATCACACGCAGCCCAAACGCAGCAAAAACACACTACGGAGGTTTCCAGCTACATGAGGATCGATTCACGAAAACCGAAAGCCGCCGCCCTTTCCGCCGCTCTGACCGTGGCACTTTTGGCGGGCGTCGGCGCAACTGATGCCCACGCGGCAACACTATCCGATACGGTCGGATCTACGCCGTCCGAGGCGACGCTGGTGCAGCCCGTCGACTACCGCGGTGACGGTTACGGCTCTATGCAGGAGTGGAACGCCTCGATGGGGGCGAAGCGCGATTCCCTGGAGATGCGCGCTCAGATCATTATGAATATGTATGGCGACTATGCTACCGATGACGAGCGCGCTGTGTTGCAGGGCTGCATCGACGGCGCGAGTAGCCTGTTGACGATGGGGGAGGTCGACGCCAAGTCGACCGAGCTCGACGAGCTTCGCTCTACGCTAGAGGATGCCAAGCGCGAGGCGCTCGAGGCTGCC
>CAJKZP010000060.1:0-11394 GCA_905204415.1 uncultured Collinsella sp.
GGCAGCCGTCGAAGCGGCAAACGCCGCGGTGATCGAAGCCGCGCTCAACGGGCTTGGCAAGCCCGGTATGGGCTGCACGGCAACCTGCGCCTATATCGAAAACGACATGCTCGCTATCGCCCACGTGGGCGACTCGCGCGCCTATCTGCTCCACGAGGGCACGCTCATCCGCGTGACCCGCGACCACTCCTATGTGGAGGAGCTCGTGGACGCCGGCGAGATTACGGCAGACGAGGCGCGCGTCCACCCCAACCGCTCGGTCATCACCCGCGCCCTGGGCTCGGATCCCGCCATGTATGCCGACCACTTTACCCTGCATGTCGAGGAAGGCGACCGCCTGATCCTGTGCTCGGACGGCCTTTCGAGCATGATTCCCGATAGCGATATCGAAAACATCGCCACACAGTCCTCGACCGCGCAGATTTGCGTCGACAACCTTGTTGACGCGGCACTGGTCGCCGGTGGGCACGACAACGTCACCGTGGTCGTCGTTGACCTGGTCGACGATGGCGTCATGCGCGAGGCAAAGCGCGTCCGCCGCCGCAACATCACCATTGCCGCCGTCTTGGGCATCGCTTTTGTGCTGGCGGCAGCCATCTGGGCCTACACGGGTATCACCAGCTCGTACTACCTGGGCACCTACAAGGACACCGTCGCGGTCTACCGGGGCATTCCCGGCAAGCCGCTCGGCCTTAAGCTGCACTGGCTCGAGAGCACGACCACCATCGAGCTGTCCGACCTGCCCGAAGACACGCAAAATCGCCTGAAGGCGGGTATTCAGCAGACGAGCATCGACGATGCGCAGGACACTATCTCCAAGTACCGCCATCAGATCGACGAGGAGCAGACCCGTCAGGTGATTGACGCGCAAACAATTCGCAATAACACCGACCAGAGTTCGACCTCCGAATCGGATTCCGAGAAAACCGCCGAACAGTCCGCCGAGGCCGAAGCCTCCGATAAGAATTAGAAAGGGAGTGCCGCTTATGAGTCGCCGCAACACCGAACTGCTTTTGCTCATCGCCTCGGCGTTCCCCGTCATCCTGCTGTATGCGATGTACGTGCTCACCGCAGGCGCCGCCATCTCGTTTGAAACACTTGCCGTTCCGATCGGTCTCTTTGCCGCCTTCGCCGCGGCGCATATCGCCGTGCGCATTCTGGCACCCGGCGCCGACCCGGCCATCCTGCCCATCGTCTTTGTGCTTTCGGGCATTGGCATCACGTTTGTGACGCGCTTGGCGCCCACGCTCGCCATCTCGCAGCTCGTCATCCTGTTTATCTCGGTGGCGTTGATGGTAGGTACGCTTGCGCTGGTCAAAAACCTCGACGTGGTCATGCGCTACAAGTACACCTTTGGCATCATCGGCATCATCTTGCTGATGCTGCCCATCTTTATCGGCACCACGATCTCGGGCTCCAAACTGTGGATTCGCATCGCCGGCTTTACCATTCAGCCCGGCGAGTTCGCCAAGGTCTTTATCGTGCTGTTCCTAGCCGGTTACCTGGCCGAAAACCGCGAACTGCTCTCTATCTCCAACCGCAAGATCTTGGGTCTTAAGATTCCGCGTCTGCGCCTGCTGCTGCCGCTGTTCGCAGTCTGGGGCGTATGCCTGCTCGTCGTTGTCTTCGAACGTGACCTGGGCTCGGCCTTGCTGTTCTACACCATCTTCTTGCTGATGCTTTACGTTGCCACGGGTCGTTTCTCGTATGTCATCATCGGCCTTGCGCTCTTGGCCGTGGGGGCCGTGGGCGCCTACAAGTTCCTGTCGCACGTCCAGGTGCGTTTCCAGATCTGGGCCGATCCCTTTAAGGACGCGCAGGGTCAGGGCTACCAGATTGTCCAGTCCCTCTTCTCGCTGGCCGACGGCGGCCTTGTTGGCGTCGGCATTGGCAACGGTATGGCCAATAACATCCCCGTCGTCGAGTCCGACTTTATCTTCTCGGCTATCGGCGAGGAGATGGGCCTTTTGGGCGGCGGCGCCGTTCTTATCCTGTTTATGCTCTTTGCCGTACGCGGCCTGACCACGGCGGCCCGTGCCAAGTCCGACCTTGCCGCCTTTAGCGCCACCGGTCTTACGGCCGCTATCAGCTTCCAGGCCTTCTTAATCGTTGGCGGCGTTACCCGCCTGATCCCGCTGACCGGCGTCACTCTGCCCTTTATGAGCCAGGGCGGCTCCTCGCTGCTGGCAAGCTTTATCATCGTCGCGCTTTTGCTGCGCGCCGGTGACGAGGCAACCGGTCGCGAGGCCGAGCTTACCGGCACCGGCACCATGGCCGCCATCACTGACGACCAGGTCGCCTCGGCGTCCTCCCCGGCCGGCACGCGCTTCGCCACTTCATCTTCGTACGCCCGTGGCAGCCACTCCGCCGCCTCGCGCATGCGCCGCCGCCTGCTCGACACGCCCGAATCCGGCGTGCTCGGCCGCGTGGCGCTCGCCAATCGACTGACCCGCGCCGTGTTCGCCTTTACGGCGCTGTTCGCCATCCTTATCGGCAACCTCACCTATGTCCAGGTCATCAAGGCCAAGGACTATCAGGACATGCCGACCAACAACCACACCATCGCCCGCTCCAAGTACATCCAGCGCGGCTCCATCATCACGTCCGACGGCGTGACGCTGGCCGAGTCGCTGCAGCAGGAGGATGGAACCTACGCCCGCTCCTACCCCAACGGAAACATGGCCGCTCACGTGGTGGGCTATGTAAGCCAGCAGTACGGCACCGCGGGTGTCGAGAGCGTCATGAACGACACGCTCACCGGCTCCAAGGATTATTCCAGCTGGAACAACGCCCTCGCGTCGCTCGCGGGCCAAAACCAACCGGGCAACACCGCCAAGCTCACCATCGACTCGCGCATCCAGACGGCTGCCGAGCAGGCACTCAAGGGCTTTAAGGGCGCCGTGGTGGTTATGGATCCGCGCACCGGCGCGGTCCTCGCATGCGCCAGCTCGCCCACCTACGACAACACCAACATCGACGCCCTAATGCAATCGGGTGGTGGCGAGGACGGCTCCATGTACGACCGCGCCATGAACGCGCTCTACACCCCGGGCTCCACGTTTAAGGTCGTCACGCTTGCCGCGGCACTCGAGACCGGCACCGCCAGCCTTTCGAGCACTTACAAGGCGCCCAGCTCCATGGATATCGGCAACGCACCGGTCACCAACTACGCCAATGAGAGCTTCGGCACCATCAGCCTCCAGCAGGCCTTTGCCGTATCGTCCAACGTCGTCTTTGGCCAGGTAGCCAACGAGGTCGGCGCCAACTCTCTCGTCCAGTTTGCCAACGCCTTTGGCTACGGCCAAAAGCTCGGCCAGGACCTGACCGCCGCAGCTTCCATCATGGCCGACCCCTCGCTCATGACCGAGTGGGAGACCGCCTGGACAGGCGCCGGCCAGCCCGTCGGCATGGACCACACGCCAGGCCCGCAGACCACCGTCATGCAAAACTGCGTGATAGCGGCGGCCATCGCCAACAGCGGCGTGGTCATGGACCCGTTCTTCGTGGCCCAAGTGCTCGCCCCCGACGGAACCGTGGTCAAGACCACGCAGTCCCGCTCGCTCGGCCAGGCCGTCAGCGCCACCACGGCCGAGCAGGTCAAGCAGGCCATGCTCGCGGTTGTCCAGTCCGGCACCGGCACCGATGCCCAGATTCCGGGCGTCAAGGTCGCCGGCAAGACCGGTTTGGCCGAGATCGGCGGCACCAACGTCAACTCGATGTTCGTTGGCTTTGCACCTTACGATTCACCCACGGTCGCCATCTCGGTGGCCTTGGAGGATTACGACAAACACGACGTCAAGGCGGCCAAGATTGCCGGCATCGTCCTGACCGCGGCGCTCGCCGCACAGGGAGCGTGATGCCCATGATCGAATCGGACACCCGAGGCGCGCCGCGGCCGAAGAGTTAGCGGCAACGCGCCACACGGCCCCAGCGGCCACATCGTAGGTACTACACACATCGTTGAGCGAATAGTTATGTTAGGAGCAGGAATGGAACAGAGGGTCCTCGGGGGAAGATACCTCCTCAAGGATAAGGTGGGGACAGGCGGCATGGCGACCGTCTACCGTGCACAGGACCAGGTCCTCGACCGCACGGTTGCCGTCAAGATCATGCTACCGCAGTATGCTGGCGACGCAACCTTCGCCGCACGCTTTAAGCAGGAGGCCCAGGCAGCAGCCGGTCTCTCCTCCCCCTATATCGTGGGCGTCTACGATTGGGGCAAGGACGGCGACACCTATTACATCGTCATGGAGTACCTGCGCGGTACCGACCTTAAGAGCGGCATCAAGAGCCACGGCGCCCTCGACCCCAAGAAGGTCGCCCAGATCGGCTCGCAGATCAGCTCCGCGCTTTCGGTCGCTCACAAGCATGAGATCATCCACCGCGACATTAAGCCGCAGAACATCATGGTGCTGCCCGACGGCAACATCAAGGTGATGGACTTTGGCATCGCGCGTGCCAAGAACAGCCACCTCACGCAAGACAACAACGTGCTGGGAACCGCCCACTACGTCAGCCCCGAGCAGACCCGCGGCCAGGACCTCGGCCCCACCTCGGATATCTACTCGCTGGGCGTCGTGATGTACGAGTGCGCCACCGGCCGCGTGCCCTTTGACGGTGACGACGCTATCTCGGTCGCACTCAAGCAGGTCAACGAGCTGCCTATTCCGCCGAGCCAGATCAACTCCGGCGTCGATGCCGATCTGGAGCGCATCATCCTCAAGTGCATGGAGAAGGACCCGGCGAATCGCTTCCAGACGGCAGATGAGCTGCGCCAGGTGCTCAACAACTACCTGTCCGGCCGCGCTGTGAACGTCTCCGAGCCCACGCGCATCATTGGCGCCGCCGGCGACCTGGGCGCAACCAAGACCCGCGAGCTGTCTGACTCCACGCGCGCCATGGTACGTCCCGTCTCGGGCGTGAGCGGCCAGAGCAACGCCCACAGCGCCGTTTCGGGCTCCACGGGCTCCTACGAGGTCGATCAGCCCAAGTCCAACAAGAACAAGATTATCGCCGCCGTAGTCGCCGCAATCGCCGTGGTTGGCGTTGTGGTGGCCTTCGCCACCGGACTCTTTGGGGGCGAGCAGGTCACGGTACCCGATGTGCTTAACAAGGAACAGCAGACCGCTATCGAACAGATCAAAGAGGCAGGCCTTGAGGTCGGAACCGTCGACCAAAGTTACAACGACGATGTCGATGAGGGCAAGGTTGCCGAGCAGACCCCCAACGGCAACACCAAGAAGCCTAAGGGTACCAAGGTGAACCTGGTAATCTCCAAGGGCCCCAAACCCTCCGAGAAGGTTGAGGTTCCGCAGCTCGTCGGCCTGACCAAGGACCAGGCTGAGGCCGCGCTGGCAAGCGTTGGACTCAAGGGCGAAGCAACCGAGGAGGCCAACGAGGCCGAAGAAGGCCAGGTCTTTGAGCAGGGCACTGATGCCGGCAAGGAAGTCGAGAAGGGCACGACCATCTCGTACAAGGTCTCCAGCGGACCCGACACCACCTCCGTCCCCGATCTGACCGATATGACCGAGGCCCAGGCACGCAACGCCCTCGACATGGCCGGTTTTGGCGTCGACGTAAGCTACCAGGAGAACGACTCCGTCACCGAGGGCACCGTCATTAGCTGGAACCCCAGCGGTAAGCAGAAGCCCGGTGCCACGATCACCGTCGTCATCGCCAAGAAGTCCGGCAAGGCAAACGTCCCGAGCAACCTGTACGGTAAGAGTATCTCCTCCGCTGTCACAGCGCTCAACAACGCCGGATTCTACAACATCGCATTCTGCGATCAGAACGGCAACCCCGTGAGTGGCAACGAAAACGCCACCGTGACGGGCGTCTCCCCCACTGGAAAGCAGTCCACCGACAGCACGATTACGCTGACGGTCGCACTTTCTGGTTCGGGCTCGGGCTCGGGCACGAGCACGGGCGACGATTCCGGTACGACCAACTAGTCGCCACCCCACCGCTCATCACGGCTTTCGCCGCAAACATATTCGCTCACAGGCGCCCGCTTGCTCCCCCAGCAAGCGGGCGCCTCGTTTTTGACATGGCATGAACCAGAAGAGCCCGGCACCGTAGCGGTACCGGGCTCGATATTCCTCTGGTGCCCCCGGGCGGATTCGAAAACTCCCCCCGCGGGGAAATTGGTGACGCGGGTGTCGACGGCTCGAATCCTGCCGGCGGTCCCCACAAACCAGAAACGGCGCCGCTCTCGCGACGCCGTCATAATCTTCTGGTGCCCCCGGGCGGATTCGAACCGTCGACACCCGCTTTAGGAGAGCGGTGCTCTATCCCCTGAGCTACGGAGGCATGTTGTACTAGTGTAGCAGATTTACGCCGTTGTAATACAGCGTATAGCCACTCTTCGAAGTTGCGGTGGAACAGCCCTCCGGAAAGTGTGTCCCACTATCCAGGCAAATTCTGGGTCAAACTTTCCCAATGGGACCTCGCTGGAAACTGTGTCCCAGAATTTCGGCTCGAAACGGGACACGGTTTCCCAAACGACCCCGTTCCGGAAACTACATCCCGGAATCGGCGCTCGAACTGGGATGCACTTTCCCAATCGAGCCCCATGGGAAACTGCGCCCCACTTTGGGGGGCGCTCTTTAATGACTAGTTACCTTTGTGGAAGAGGTTTTTGATAACGGAGGGTATGCTCTTGGCGCCCTTGGCCGTCACATCGATAAAGTCGGGCGAACGCACGAGCTTATCCTCGTCGACGTACTTGCGGACAGCACGAAGCGTCTCTTTGTCGTCGCGCGTCGAAAACGTAAAGTGACCGTTGTCCTTGGTGAAGATGGCAAAACGCGTGATCTTCTTGGTGCCGCGTAAAACCTCGGCGGCAATATAGTCGACCTCGTCCCACGGGATTTGAATATAATCCTCGGGATTGCGCTCGTTGTAATACTCGAACGCCTTATTGCCCACCATCACGTTACCGTGGCTGGTAAGCCCCATCAGGCAGGTTGCCGGCGTTGCCAGATCGACCGTGCTGTTCTGAGATTGCGCCATGCGCGCCTCGCCCTCCAAATAAAACAATCGGACCGCATCCAGTGTACCCACCGGGTGCGGTCCGTTTCAATGGCTCAAAAGCCCTTGCCTAGCAATTCTCGGTCTTAAGCCGAAACGTGCTTACATGAAGCCGCAGACGCGACCGATGATGCCGATGGCGAAGAGAGCCAGGATGATGACGATCGGGCTGACCTTCTTCTTGAGGAGCTTGCAGACCAGCAGGGTCAGGCACACGGCGGCAAGGCCGGGGATGAGCTGATCGAGGTTGGCCTGAAGCGTGGTGACCTTCACCTGATCAAGGGCGTTAGCACCGATGGAGTTATACATCGTCAGTGCTTCCTTGACACCCTCAGAACCGGAGGGCAGGTTAGCCCAGTCGATAAAGGCGCCAGCAGACTGCGTGACCCTGGAGACGACCGGGGTGAAGGAGATAGACACCCAGCGCTCGACCAGGGCGCCGATGATGAACATACCCAGGATGGAAGCACCCTCGGTGACCTTGCCCATCAGACCACCAGAGAGGTCCTTGGCGATGGAGGAGCCGACCTTATAGCCAAACTCCTGCGTGTACCACAGGAAGGCGTAACGGATGATGTTCCACGCGAAGAAGAACAGCAGCGGACCGGCGATGCTGCCGGACAGGGCCAGGGAAGCGCCCAGAGCGCCCAGAATCGGGCGAAGGGTGAACCAGAAGGCGGGGTCGCCGACGCCGGCGAGCGGGCCCATCATACCGACCTTGACGCCCTGAATGGCGACGTCGTCAATCGGGGCACCGTTGGCGCGCTCCTCCTCGAGAGCGAGGGTAACGCCAATGACGGGGGCGGAAACATAGGGGTGGGTGTTATAGAACTCCAAGTGGCGCTTAAGAGCGGCAATCTGGTCATCCTTGCTGGTGTAGAGCTTCTTGATCGCAGGGATCATTGCGAAGCACCAGCCGCCGTTCTGCATACGCTCGTAGTTCCACGAGCCCTGAAGGAACTGATGACGGAAGCAAACCTTCTTGCGGTCAGCCTTGGTGAGCTGAATCTTGTTCTCTGCCATATGTATCACTCCCCTCCTACTCGTAATCGTTCAGAATGTCGCCGAGCGGGTCACCGGAGCCGCCGCCCATGCCGCCACCCTGCTTGGCCAGATCCTTAAGGCCAAGGTAGATGAGGGCAAGGGAGATGCCGATGAGGCCAAGGGCGATCAGCGTGAGCTGAGGGATGGCAGCAAGGACAAAGCCGAGGATGAAGAACGGCCAGGTCTCCTTGGTGGCCATCATGTTGATGACCATGGCGTAACCGACGGAAGCGACCATGCCGCCGCCGACAGCCATGCCGCCGGACAGCCAGTCGGGCATAGCGTTAAGCGCGTTGGTAACGGCCTCGGCCGGGATGATGCACAGAAGTACTGCCGGGATGGCGATACGAAGGCCCTGCATGAGGATGGCAGCGTACTGCCAGCGCTCGATGCCGGAGAAGTCGCCCTTCTCGGCGCAACCGTCCATGGCGTGAGCGATAGCGGTAGCCAGGGTACGGCAGATCATGGTCAGGAACAGACCAGCGACCGACAGCGGGACGGCGACGGCGATGGCGGCGGTAACGGCCTTGGCCGAATCGGTGGCGCCACCGTTGAGGGCGAGCACCATGATGATCGAAGAAGCGACCGAGGCCAGAGCGGCGTCAGGCGCGACAGCGGCGCCAACGTTAGCCCAGCCAAGGGCCATCATCTGGAGCGAACCGCCCAGGAGGATGCCCTCCTGAAGGTGACCGGTTACGAGACCGATAAGCGTGCATGCCACGAGCGGCTGATGGAACTGGAACTCATCCAGAATGCCTTCCATACCGGCAAGCAACGCGACAATCGCAACAAGCAGAATAGTGATTGCAGACATGTATCGGACCCTCCTTTACTATGCTTGAGCGGCCAGTTCGGCCTTAGCTTTCTTCAACATGGCGTCGAGATCCTCGGAGGAATCCGAAGGAACCTTGCGGACCTCGAACTTGACGCCCTTGGCCTTGAGGGCCTCGAGAGTCCTGACGTCGTCATCGCCCATAGCGACGGCGTTGGTGACGACGACCTTGCCCTTGGAGTGAGCCATGGAACCGATGTTGACTTCCTTGATGTCGACGCCGGCCTCGATGGCCTTGAGCAGATCCTGCGGATTCTCAAAGAGCAGCATGGCCTTGGTGTCACCAAAGCGCGTGTCCTTGACGACCTCGGCCATCTTCTTGATGGGCACGACGTTGGCATGGACTCCCGGAGGGGCAGCCTGCTCGATCATGGTCTTGCGGAGCTCGTCGTGAGCAACGCCGTCGGAAACCACGATGATGCGGTTGGGGTTGATCTGCTTGGTCCACGTGGTGGCCACCTGACCATGCAGCAGACGGGTGTCGATACGGACGTGGGCAATCTTGATGTGCCCGTCGCCGATGACCGTTCCCGGAGGAATGGCGCCTGCAGGAGCAGCAGCGGCCGTAGCCGGCTTCTTCTCCTCGGGCTCCAGAGACTCGGGCTTGACGCGCACGCCAGCCTTAGCCTCAGTCACGAGATGTTTTGCGATCGCATGTGCAGTGTTCTTTGCGTCAAAGCGCTGCGAATATGCCTCGATGAGCATAGGCAGGTTGACACCGGTGACGATAGCCCAAGAATCGTGGCCCTCGATGAGCCCGCTGATCTGGTTGAACGGCGTGCCGCCCCACAGATCAACGAGGAAGAGCACCTGCTCCTGGTCCTCGAAGGAAGCGATTGCTTCCTCGACCTTGGCACGGAAGTCGTCGGGGCCCATGCTCGGCTCGAGCGAGACCACGGCAACAGACGGCTGATCGCCAAAGACCATCGAGCCCGTCTGCTTGATTCCAGCTGCCAAGTCCCCGTGGCTAGCAAGAACAATACTTACCATCACATAACCTCCTTTTTGTCTACGTATTTCCTATACGACATGAAAGGAGTATAGCTGTTTGGTTTGTGGAATTATAGCTAAACTCGCAAAAGGTTGGATTATTTGTTTAAACGTCCAAGTTTGTTACAAATTGATTACGTTGCTGTTTTTCGACTCATTACCCGCCAAATCGTCGCTCATCGAGCCATGTATTTTACAGACACAAGCATGCTGTTCATTAATATCGGTTTTAAACAAGTGCGAATGCGCTCGTACTGCCACTATTTTGTTTAAACGGACATGGCTTGACTAATTTCGTGACTTATGGTTTACGAAACCACTCGAAAAAGTTGCGGTGGAATAGTTCTTGTTTAAGAGCCAGAAGGCTGGATTGAGGAACTATTTCACCGCAACTTATAGGGAATCCTAGGCGATGCGGAGGGGGTTTGCGGCGTCGACGGCGTCGGAAGGACTGGCGGGGGCAGCGTCTGCCGGATCCTCGTCGGGGGTCTCGATCTGCTTGATCATGACCTCCCGGCCCTGCAGCAGGTATGTCTCGCCGCTGCCGCAATGGGGGCAGGTCTTGCCGTGCTCGACTGTCGCATAGTCGCAGCCGCACGTCTCGCAATGCGTCACGGCCTCGACGGGCTCCACAATAAGCTCCGCGCCCTGCGTGATAGGCTTTTTATCTGCCGCCCAGCGCCAAGCGTCGAGCAGCAAGTCGGGAACGACGCCCGAGACTTCGCCCAGCAGCAGCGTGACGCTCGAAACGCGACTCACGCCATTGGCGCGCGCCACGTTCTCGACATCGCGAATAATGTGATAGACGATTCCCAATTCATGCAAGGTAGAAACCTTTCAACAACGGTTGATGCGATGCAAACTCAAAGCAAGGGGACGGCAAAATCTAGTCTGCGCCGTCCCCTTACCCGCCATGGTTACCTATTTACGACCGAACTTGATTTTGATTGCACGCTTTAAAGCATACTTGCCAAGGCTCGGGAGCTTTTGCTCGTATTTGACCATCGTGGAGCACTCGGGGCGATCACGATCCAGGTGGATGGCATCGAACGCGCACTTGGTGGTGCACAGACCGCAGCCGATGCACTTGTTGGGGTCGACGATCGAGGCACCGCAGCCCAGGCAGCGGGCGGTCTCGGCGCGCACCTGCTCCTCGGTGAAGGTCTCGACGTACTCGCTAAACGGCGCGGCCTTCTCGCGTTCGCGGTCCACATGCGCCACCTCGCGGCTCGCGTTGTCGTAGCTCTCGATCACGACATCGTCGCGGTCGAGCGCGGTGTAGCGGCGCTGGTTGCGGCCGATGGTGAGCGTGGAACCCGGCTGCACAAAGCGATGGATGGAGACGGCGGCCTCGTGACCGGCGGCGATAGCGTCGATGGCAAAGCTCGGACCGGTGTAGACGTCGCCGCCTACAAAGATGTCGGGCTCAGCGGTCTGATAGGTCTGGGGATCGGCAAGGGCGCCCTGGCCGCGGCCAAGCTCCACCTTGGAGCCAGCCA
>CAJKZP010000061.1:0-11307 GCA_905204415.1 uncultured Collinsella sp.
CCTCCAAGAGCCACAACAGGCAGTCTCTCACCACCATGGCCAGCGAGGTCCAGAAGGGCAACGCCCCGGAGGAGCGGAAGATCCAGCGCCTGTTCCGGAACGGTGAGGTGACCCGCCTCATCAAGCGGTGCAACGACTTCGGCGCCGGCGGCGTGTCCGTGGCCATCGGTGAGCTGGCCGACGGCCTGGCCATCGACCTGGACGCCGTGCGCAAGAAGTACGACGGCCTGGACGGCACCGAGCTCGCTATCTCTGAGTCCCAGGAGCGCATGGCCTGCGCCGTTGCCGACGGTGACGTCGAGGAGTTCATGGGCTACGCCGCCGAGGAGAACCTGGAGGCGACCGTTATCGCCGAGGTTACCGCCGAGCCGCGCATGCGCATGGCCTGGAACGGCGTCGCCATCGTCGACCTGTCCCGCGAGTTCCTCAACTCCAACGGCGCACCCAAGCACCAGGTCGCCCACGTGTGCGCCCGTAGCGTGTGGCAGCCCAGCTGGGCCGGCACCACGCTCGCCGAGCGCATGACCTCGCTCGTCACCGACCTCAACGTCGCTTCCAACAAGGGTCTTTCCGAGCGCTTCGACTCCACCATCGGCGCCGCGACCGTGCTCATGCCCTTTGGCGGCAAGACGCAGCTCACCCCCAGCTCGGCCATGGTCGCCAAGTTCCCCGTGGACGGCGAGACCACCACGGCGAGTGCCATGGCATGGGGCTTCAACCCCTATCTGATGGAGGCCGACCAGTTTGCGGGCGCCTACCTGTCCGTGGTCGAGTCCATCGCCAAGCTCGTGGCTGCCGGCTTTGAGCACAAGCGCGCCTATCTCTCCTTCCAGGAGTACTTCGAGCGTCTGCGCACCGAGGCCGAGCGCTGGGGCAAGCCCACGGCAGCCGTCTTGGGCGCCCTCATGGCCCAAGTCGACCTGGGTGCCGGCGCCATCGGTGGCAAGGACTCCATGAGCGGCTCGTTTGAGGACGAGGCCGGCGAGCTCAACGTTCCGCCGACCCTGATCAGCTTCGCCGTCGCCGTGGGCAAGGCCGCCCGCGCCGTCTCACCCGAGTTCAAGGGCCTCACGCACCGCGTCGTCCGCATCGCCCCCGCTACCTATGGCGAGGACTACCGTCCCGACGCCCAGCAGCTGCTCGCCGCGTTTGACGCCGTCGAGGCGCTCACTGCTACCGGCGACGCCCTGGCCATCTCCACGCCCGGCTACGGCTGCGGCGCCGAGAGCCTCTTTAAGATGTGCGTCGGTAACCAGATCGGCATCGAGCTTGCCGAGGACGTGGACGTGGAGAGCCTCTTCACCCCGCTCTACGGCAGCTTTATCGTCGAGCTCGCCGAGGATGCCGAGCTGCCCGAGGTCGCCGACGGCGTTGTCGTCGAGCCCCTGGGCACCACCGTCGAGGGCTATGTCATCGACACCGGCTCCGAGGTCATCGAGCTCTCCGAGCTCCAGGAGGCCTGGGAGAGCGGCATCGAGGGCGTCTTTGCCTACCGCAGCGCCGACGAGACCCCCGAGGTCGAGACCATCGACTTCCGTGCCAAGGACATCCACGTGTACAGCGGCGCCAAGATCGCCCGTCCGCGCGTGATCATCCCCGTGTTCCCCGGCAACAACTGCGAGTACGACAGCGCACGTGCCTTCCGCGCAGCCGGTGCCGAAGCCGACACCTTCGTGATCAACAACCTCACGCCCGAGGCCGTCGCCGAGAGCACCCACGAGCTTGCCCGCCGCATCCGTGCAAGCCAGATCGTCATGATCCCCGGCGGCTTCTCGGGCGGCGACGAGCCCGATGGCTCCGCCAAGTTCATCACGGCGTTCTTCCGCGCTCCCGAGGTCACCGAGGCAGTTCGCGACCTGCTCAAGGCCCGCGACGGCCTGATGCTGGGCATCTGCAACGGCTTCCAGGCCCTGGTCAAGCTCGGTCTGGTGCCCTACGGTGACATCGTCGACGCCACGCCCGATGCGCCCACGTTGACGTTCAACACCATCGGTCGTCATCAGAGCCGTCTGGTGCGCACCCGCATCTCGTCCAACCTGTCCCCGTGGCTGTCGCAGTGCAGCCTGGACGACCCCTACACCGTCGCCATCAGCCACGGCGAGGGCCGCTTTGTCGCCAATGACGAAGTGCTCACCCAGCTGATCGCCAACGGCCAGGTCGCCACGCAGTACGTGGGCGAAGACGGCAAGCCCAGCATGGATCTCTCCGTCAACCCCAACGGCTCCGCACTCGCCATCGAGGGCATCACGAGCCCCGACGGCCGCGTCCTGGGCAAGATGGGCCATGCCGAGCGTCGCGGCGACAACCTGTACCGCAACGTGCCCGAGCATGTCCCCGGCGATAAGTTCATGCCGATCTTTGAGAGCGGCGTAGCCTACTTCGCCTAAACCTTTCCCATCGGGTACAATCCCCTCGGGTAACAACACCCGCCACCGGCACACCCGGTGGCGGGTTCTTTTTTGCTTCGCGCATACAGGAAGGACATCATGGAAAGCCGCAAGCCGTATCTCGCCACCCTGCCCGGACTCATCCTGGGCTGTCTTGTTTGCTGTGCACTCTGGGGATCGGCCTTTCCCTGCATCAAGATCGGCTACGCGCTCTTTGGCATCCCAGCGCACGATAGCGCTTCGCAGCTGCTCTTTGCAGGTTTACGCTTTACGCTTGCCGGCGCCCTGGTTATCGTTGGGATGAGCGCGGCCCAACGCCGCCCCCTCATACCGCAAGCGCGCGACATCAAGCCCATCTTTGTCTTGTCGCTCTTCCAGACTATCGGGCAGTACTTCTTTTTCTATCTGGGCCTCTCGCGCGCCAGCGCCATGTCGAGCTCCATCATCGAGGCCAGCGCCAACTTCCTCGCAATCCTCTTTGCCGCCCTGGCATTTCACACCGAGAAGCTCAATACGGCCAAGGTGCTTGGCTGTGCGCTGGGCCTTGCCGGCGTCGCGCTCGTCAACCTTTCGGGCGCGGACGGCACCTTTGGCTTTACGCTCGACGGCGAGGGCTTTATCTTGGCTTCCACTGTTGCAGGCGCCCTATCGACCTGCCTGATCGGCATCTTCTCGCGCGAGCACGACGGCGTCTTGCTTGCCGGGTGGCAGTTTTTAGTCGGTGGCGTGGTCCTTACCGCCATCGGGTTTTTGATGGGCGGCACGTTGTCCCCCACCGAAATCGCCCCCGCCATCGCGCTCATCATTTATATGGCACTCATTTCCGCCGTCGCGTACTCGCTGTGGTCGCGCCTGCTTGCCGTCAACCCCGTCAGCCGCGTCTCGGTCTTTGGGTTTATGAACCCCGTCTTTGGTGTGGTGCTGAGTGCGCTGCTGCTCGGCGAGGGCGCTGGCACGAGCCCCGTTACCGTCATCGTTGCCCTGCTGTTGGTCTGCGGCGGCATCATCATCGTCAACAAACCCAAAAAAGCCTAGCGAGCTGCCCTTATTTAGCAGAAGGGATTCACATACTTTAGCTTAATGGAGTACATCGGTGAGCCGAGGGGCGCCACGCACGCCAGCGTGCGCCCTTTTCCTAGCGTATCTGGACGCCGGCCTTCTTTTTCTCGGCCTTGACGCGGTAGAGCTCCGCATCGGCAGCGCGAAGTAAGTCTTGCCAGGTATCAACACTATCGCCGACCCGCGCGCAACCGATGGACATCCGCAATGCATACGGCACCTCGGCATGCGCGAGCTCGTCGTTGATTGTCGCGCACAGATGCATGATATCCTGTTCCGCCGCTGCCTTTTGGAGCACCACGAACTCATCGCCACCATAACGCGCGATAAAGCCACCAGACGCCGAGCAGACCTCTTTGAGCGCAGCAGATATGACCTGAAGAGCATGGTCGCCCTCCACATGTCCATAGCGATCGTTAATCTGCTTAAAGCCGTCAGCGTCCATCATAAGCAGATATACATCTTCGGCCTGATCCACATTTGAAAAGAGCGACAGCATATAGGTCTCAAAACGGTTGCGGTTGTTGAGTCCAGTCAACGGGTCAGTCGAGATCAGTTGCTCCTGGCAGATGATATAGAGCAGCAACATGCTAATCATTATGCCGACACAAAGGCCAGGCACCGAGTATACGATCTGAAAGGTACCGCCCACCAGGGCCGGAATGGCGAAAAATGCTAAGGTTCGATAGATAGCCTTCGTCTGCAGGCTCTCGACCCTGCGAGATTGCACAAACGCATGCAGGGACGTATGTATAACGTAACAGTAGCTGACAATGGGCTGGATCATATAGGCAAAGCCGCGACGATACACGCCCTGCGAATCGATATAGAACAGGGCGTGCGTCCAGTAACTGGTAAAAGCCAGCACGACCACCAGAGCCGTAGGCAACGTTACAAGCACCACCCTATAGCGCGAGGTCACAAGGTGAGAACCCTGCATCGTCTCGGAATAGATAAACCAAATGAGACACGCGATGGCGAAGAGCGAAAACGAAACCGCGTTGGAAATCCAGTTGGCTGCAATGCCCAACGTGCCGTCCACACCATCCGAAAGCGTCCAGATCATATCGAAGAAAATGTAGGCAGCAGACGTGTAGCCCAGCATGCTAAACAAAAGCTGCTGGGTGCTCGAGAACAGGGAGCGACGGCTTCGTACGGCAAGCCCGATAAGAACAATCATGCATAGCAGGAATATCTCAATCTTGAGTGCCTTAACCACTAGACGCCCTCCCTTCAATATCCAAGTGGTCAGAATCGCCCGATTCGTGTCTGGGCAATAAACGCCCCTTTCTCCGCAGGGGTAAGGGGAATAATAGCAGAGCGCCCGAACGTCACTGCAAGACAGCTCTCGTTCGGGCGCTCAAACGGCGCGAGTTGCACGCCGGAATCATTGATGGGTATCGATTGCTACTCGCCATCGATGTCGGCCGCGACAGCCTCCTCGATGGCCTCGACACCGGCAGGCGACAGGTCTTCCTTGCTCTGGCAGAACTTCTTATCGACCCAGCCGGTCAGAATCGGGGCCATGATTGCCGTGATGATGACGGCAGTGGCGATCTGCGCATACGCGGTGGGCGCAAGCTCGGCATAGCGCGGAGCGACCTCGGCGAGGGCGACCGGCGTGGTCATGGCCGTGCCGGCAATGGTGGAACATGCCACAGCCGCCTTACCATTGCCGCCACACAGGCGCTCGAAGGCAAAGGTAATGGGACCGACGACAAACAGCGTGACAAGACCCAGCAAGATGCCGGAAATACCGCCGGTGATAAAGCTCGACAGGCTCATGGACGCACCGAGCTGAAAACCAATGACGGCGATCGCGGGATTGGCACCGGGAACCAGCAGATTCTTGATGAACGGGAAGAGGTTGCCCAGAACCATGCCGATAACGAGCGGCAAAATGGAGCCGATGATGGTACCGACAGGAATGTTGGCGAGACCCGAGACACCAAGGATGATCAGGGTGACGGCGGGGCCGGCCGTAAAGAACAGAATACCCACGGCGCCCTGCTCGGACTCATCGCCGAACTCGCCCATGATACCCGTGTAGAGCGCCATGTTGCAAAACGTAATGCCGCCGATGATGGAAACCGAGCTCAGGCCCAAAAGGTTGTCGTTAAAGAAATACGCAACGCCCAGGCCCAGCGCGGCTGCCACCACAAGCTTAGGAATCAGCACGACGATGCCGGTCTTGATGGCACCCGGCGTGGACTTAAAGCTGATGCCGGCGCCCACAAACAGCAAGATCGCGGCAACGATGGTGTTGGAGCCGCCGCGGCAGGCAGCCGTAAAGAAGCCGCCGATCTCAAAGACCTGCGGACAGAAGGTATTGAGCAAAAGGCCGACGATCATCGGGTAGATCATGATGTCACCCGGGATGCGCGGTACTTTGAATTTCTTTTGCTCGTTGGCGGTCGCTCCCTGTGCCATGAAACCCCCATTTCCGCTGACGCGGAACAAAAGCCCACGTCACGCTTTGCTACAGTAAAGTTTGATCATGGTACCAGAAGAAGTAGACCGCCTCGGTGGGAAATTTGATTCGTTAGGCCGGGACGATAACGCATCCTGCTCTTATACGAGGCTCAAAACGATATAGAGCACGATGCCCGAGACGCAGCACCACAACATCGACTTTGTCTTGATTGCCACCGCCACGACGCCGGCTGCCGCAATCCAGGGAATCAAGCCCTGCCACAAGCCGACGTCGAAAGCGCCAGGGCTTATCAAATCGTTGGCGACCAGCGCCGCGAAGGCGGCGGGCGGAATATAACCCAAGGCCTCGGTAACGCGGGGCGACAGCGTTCTCCCGCGCAACGCAAGCGCCGGGGCAATGCGGAAAAACGCGATGGCCGCCCATGACGACAGCCACAGGACCAAAAACTCATTAACGGGCATCGCGAGCGCCCTTTCCTTCGGCGAGGACATCGCACGCGAGCGCCGCGACAACGCCGACGAGCACACTTGCCGGCACGGCGATATTCGTCCATCCCAAGAACTTGCATATGGCGACGGACACCGCAGCCAAAACGGCGGCTACGATATTGCCGCGCGACAGTCGCTGCGAAAAGAGCAGGCAGATAAAAAGCGATGTGCAGACAAAGCCAGCAATAGCGGTGGGAACATCAACAACGGCGCCGACAGCAGCGCCCATCGTGCACGAAACGCCCCATGTTGCGATAAGGATCGCGTTGAGCACGAAGGACTCGCGCGGACCCCAATCCTCCCCCTCAATCAGCTTGGCAAGCGAGATGCCGTATGCCTCCTCGGTAAGTGTCGCGGCAACAGCCAGCGTCTGACGCTTCGAGGCACCCGTCAGATACGGTGCAATCGATGCCGAGTAAAGCGCAAAGCGCGAGGAGATTGCGGCGACGCTCGCGACGATCGATGCCGCAGGCACACCTGCCAGCCACAGATTGCAGATCATAAACTGCCCGCTGCCCGTCACGAACGTGCTGCTCAGAGCAAAAACCATCCAGGGTTCCATTCCCGTCTGCGCCATAATCATTCCGCACGGCGCGGCTATCGCAACATAGGTAAGCATCACCGGCCAGACGGTTTTAACGATTTTGAGCACCATAGCGTTCCTCATCCCGACAAGATTTCCGAGCCGCATTCAACGACGCGGCAGAACCATCGCCCGATGGCAACCGAGTTCGCCTACAATTGCCACCGGATCGAAAGACACAGAAAGACACAACTTTTTTAGGAAGTCATTATGACAGCTATCGATCGAACGCGGGCTGCCGCGGCCTTCAAGACCTACACCGATGCCTACGATGCCGCCAATCCGCGTATCGCGCTCAAAATCGAGCATACGTACCACGTTGCCGAGGCATGCGATGCCGTGGCACGCGAACAGGGCTGGTCACCGCAGGACATTGACTTGGCGTGGCTTTGCGGCCTGCTGCACGATATGGGCCGCTTTGAGCAGCTGCGACGCTGGGATACGTTTAAGGATGCCGAAAGCATGAGCCATGCGGCGTTGGGCGTCGAGGTCCTCTTTGGCGAAACGCCTGCAGGCGCGCCCGCGGCAACAAGTATCCGCGACTTTATCGACAACCCGGCAGAAGACGAGTTGATTCGCGCAAGCATTGCCTATCACAGCGATTTCCGCCTACCCGCGCAGCTCGACGAGCGCACGCGGCGCTTCTGCGATATTGTGCGCGATGGCGACAAGATCGACATCATGCGCACCATCGCCGACAGTACCGTCGACACCATCCTCAAAGTGGATGAGGACACATTTCTCGCCAGCCGGTTCTCGACACCGGCGCTCGCCGCCTTTGACGAGCGCCGCTGCGTTGCACGCGACGAACGCGACGAGCCCGCAGACTACCTGGTGGGACTCATCTGCTTTATGTTTGAGCTCGTCTATCCGGCAAGCCGCGCGCTGGCGCGCGAGCAGGGCGATATCTACCGCCTGCTCGACGCGCCCTTTGGCATCGTGCGCCCCTTTACCGACCCCGCCACGCGAGCGACCTGGGAACGCCTAAAGAAAGAGATGCGAGCCTGGCTGGCCGGCGCCTAGCGCTCGAGCTGGGCCAGAAGCTCCTCGACGACTTCGACGGCGTCGCCGACAACTTTGTACTGCGCAGCGCCAAAGATGGGAGCATCCGGGTCCTCGTTGACGGCGATGATGCACTCCGCGCCGCCGATGCCGGCTAGGTGCTGGATAGCACCCGAAACGCCGATGCTCACGAGGAGCTTAGGCGAAACCGACACGCCGGTCTGGCCCGATCTGGTGGCGGTACTCCAGCCAACCCGCCTCCACGACGGGACGCGTGCAGCCAAGCTCGGCACCCAGCGCATCGGCGAGTTTTCGCATCAGAGGCAGATTCTTCTTGGAGCCAATGCCGCGGCCCACCACGACTAGGCGCTCGGCATCGGCAATTGATGCCTGCTGCCCCCACTCCTCGGCGGGAATCGAGATCTCGACGCGGGCCTTAACATCATCCGCAAGCGATACCTGGGTAATCGTTCCGGAGCGACTGTAATCAAACTCGGGCGCTCCAAAGATGCCGGGACGCACCGTTGCCATCTGGGGACGATGATTGGGGCAGACGATGGTGGCCATCAGGTTGCCGCCAAACGCCGGACGCGTCTGTTGCAGCAGCCCCGTCTCCGTATCCATCGAAAGTACGGTGCAGTCAGCCGTAAGGCCCGTCTGCAAACGCACGGCAACGCCGGGTGCCAGTTCGCGGCCAAAGGCGGTCGCACCGTACAGAATGGCCTCGGGCTTGCGCTCTTCCACCAAATCGCAGATCAGCCGGGCGTAAACCTCCGCATCGTTCTGGCGCAGACGCTCGTCGCGGCAGACCACGACCTCGTCGGCACCGGCGCAGACCAGATGTTCCAGGTCCTCAAGCGAGCCCTCGGGGCTCATACCGACCAATGCCACCAGACGGCAACCGCGGGCATCGGCAAGCTCGCGCCCCTTACCCATGAGCTCGTAGGCCACCGGGGCCACGACATCGCGCTCGTCGGTCTGCACGAATACCCAAATGTCTCGATACGCATCAAGGTCAACCGCACCGGCGGCCTCGTCGCGCTCGATCGAAATGGCATTGACGGGGCAAGTGTCGACGCACCCGCCGCACAAGATGCAGCCGTCGGTCACATGGGCGCAGCGGTTGGGGCGCTCGCCCTCCACCACAATGCCACACGAGGCACAGGCGCGAACGCATCGACCACAGCCAACGCATGCCTCGTTATCGATTATCAGTCCGCTCATCTATGCCATCCCCTCGATAATCTTGGCAAGCTTTGCCGCTTGCTCGACCGGTGTGCCCTCGATGGCCTCACACGTTTGGTCGCGGTCGGGCACAAACGAGCGCACGACCTGCGTCGGCGATCCGGCAAGGCCGCAACGCAAGGGGTCGGCATGTACATCGGCAGCACAGACCACCCGCACATCCGCATCTTCGGCCGCGCGAATGCCGGCGATGCTCGGCATGCGCAGCTGGCCGATCTCCTTGGCGGTCGTCATCGCGCACGGCATCTCCAGATAGACCGTCTCCTCACCGGCGTCGCAACCGTGAACGAGCGAAAGCGCACCGCACGTCGTAAAGCCCGCGCTCTGCACGCAGCTCACATCGGTCACGTAGGGAATCTCGAAGGCGCCGGCCAGCTCGGGGCCAATCTGGGCAGTATCGCCATCCACCGCCATCTTGCCGCAGATGAGCAGGTCGAAGTCCTCGTCGAGCGCCTCGATGCCGCATTTGAGAGCATAGGTGGTCGCCAACGTGTCCGCACCCGCAAAGGCGCGATCGGTCAGCAGCAGCGCGTCATCGGCGCCGCGGGCAATGCAGTCGCGCAACAGCGATTCGGTTGCAGGTATACCCATCGACACCACCGTCACGCGTACGTCCATGCCAAAGCCGATAAAGTCGTCCTTGAGCGCCAGCGCGCATTCGAGGGCACTTGCATCGAAGGGATTAATGACCGCCTGTCTGCCATCACGCACGATGGTATTGGTTTTGGGGTCCATCTTGACCTCGGTGCTTCCCGGCACCGCTTTGACACACACCACCATATGGAAATCGCTCATCTTCACGCGCCCCCTTTCTGGACGAGTTCATCCAAGAGCTTCTCCGAAAACAGGTTGCCACGGCCCAGCTGCCCGGCAGGATCGAGCTGCAGCTTGAGTCGAGCCGATTCGACCATGGCCTCGTGGCCGTACATCGTCTCCAAAAAGCCCGCTTTGATCTTGCCGACGCCGTGCTCGGCAGAAACGGCGCCGCCCATAGCCGTTACCTCCGCAGCCCACTGGGCAAACAGCTCACCACCGCGACGGTAGTCCTGCGCATCGCGCGGCAGGATATTCACATGCAGATGGTTGTTGCCGATATGTCCCCAGGCGGCAGACTCAAGCCCGCTTTCGGCCAGCGTGCGGCGATAGAGGGCAACGACATCGGCCAGGCGCGCGTTGGGCACCGACATATCCGACCCCAGCTTGGTAATGGTGGGATCGGTGCGGCGACGCTCGTCGATAAGCATGTTGACACTCTCGGGGACGGCGTGGCGGAAGAACCGCTGGCATTCGCGATCGGCCTCGGTGCGCGCAACCCAGGTCGCGTCGTCGCGGCCGCCCGCAAGCTCCAAAACCCATCCCAAGTGGTACAACTCCTCGGTCGCCTGCGCCTCGTCGTCGCAGTCGAGCTCCACATAGACACAGACCTTTGCCTCATCGTCGAGTGCCGGCAGTGAGGCAAACGCGGTCGACTGCTCGCGCTGGCGGCGAAGGATATCCAAGGCACCGGCATCGAAATACTCGATAGCGGCGGCATGGGACAGCACGGGGCGCACGGAATCGGTAAAGGACACCGCCTTGTCCTCGCTATCGAAGAAGCAGCTCACGCCCCATACGACCGAAGGTGCCGCCTGCAGGGCAATCTCGAGCTCGGTAATGACGCCGAGTGTGCCGCACGCACCGATAAAAAGATCGATGGCGTCCATATCGTCCGAAACGAAATAGCCCGACGCGTTTTTGGTCTTGGGCATGGTATAGCCGGGAAGATCCAGCTCGAGCGCGCGGCCCCCTGCCGTCACGAGTGACAAGTGGCGTGCGTCAGCGCGCGCCTGACCTCGATGAAGCTCAAGCAGGTCGCCGTCCGCTCCTATGGCATCAAGGAAGCCGACCTGACCAAGAAGCCCTTCAACCAGTTCCGCAACTACGTGCTTTCGCAGAAGACCGCCATGCAGCTTTACGGCGCGTACAGCACCAAAGGGCTGGACGGATTGACCGCCGAAGTCGCTGAAATCGTACGCGCCTGATTTTCACAGTGTTTCTCAACAAAGGAATCTTTCATGAACACACGCATCATTCCCGCCCTGCTGGGCGCCCTGCTTTTCTCCGGCGTCG
>CAJKZP010000062.1:0-11220 GCA_905204415.1 uncultured Collinsella sp.
TTACATACCGTGACGGCTGCCGGCATTCCGGGAGACAACGTGCTCGAAGTCTTAAATAGGCGTCCCCTCCAATCGGGCACGTTGAATGCACGGTACAATTACTTTGGACTTTTCTTTTATTTAATAGTGGAGTTAATTCATGGCAGAATCTCGTGCGGAGCGTAGGGCTCGTCGTGCTTTGGTGGAGGCGGCTGAGGGGTCGAAGAAGGAGAAATCTTCTACGAAATCCAAGTCTTCTAAAGCTGCAAAAAGCAAATTGACCAAGAGCAGGGCTAAGACCAAGCGTTCTGACTCTCGTCGAGACGGAGACAAGTCACCTCAGACTCGCTCCAAGCGCTCGCATAAAGAACAGGTTTCGTCTGCGCGTAAAGCCGTGGACCCCAAGTCTCCCTGTTCGATCATGAAAGCTTGCGGTGGGTGCACGGCGCTCAATCGTCCTTATAAAAAGCAGCTGGCAGCTAAGCAGGCTGTTATGGAGGAGCTTTTTGCTGCTCTTTGTGAGCGCGAGGGCATTAGCGTCGACCCCATTCGCGGTATGGGCGTCACCCTGGGCGACCCGGGCAAACACCCTGCGCCGCGCGGTTTTCGCCATAAGGCCGCCACTCCCTTCGCCCCCGGCAAAGAGGGCGCTGTCCGCTGCGGCTTTTTTGAGCGCGGCACGCACAGAATCGTTGCTGTTCCCGAATGCCCCGTCGAGGCACCGGGCGCCCGACAGATTCTTAACGGCATCGCGCGTGAAGCTGAGCGCCTGCACATTCCCGCCTTTAACGAGGACAAGCACCTGGGCTTGCTTCGCTATGCCGTCGTTCGCTGCGGCTGGCGAACCGACCAGATCATGGTCACCCTCGTGACCGCCCAGCGCGACCTGCCGCATGCGCAGGAATTCTTTGCGGCCGTCGCTGCACTCGATCCGCGTATCGTCACCGTCGCCCAAAACATCAACGGACGTCCCGGCAACGCCATCCTCGGCGAGGAAACCCGTATTGTATATGGCGCCGAGGGCATGCGCGACCAGCTGCTCGGCTGCGAGTTCGATATCTCCCCCACCGCGTTCTACCAGACCAACCCGCAACAGACCGAGCTGCTCTACCAGCTCGCTATCGACGGCATGGATCTGCACCAGGGCGATGTGCTTATGGATGCCTACTGCGGCAGCGGCACCATCGGTCTTTGCGCAGCTAAAGATGCCCAGAACAAGGGTATCGGCATTATGCTGCTCGGCGTAGAGCGCAACCCGGCGGGCATTGCCGACGCACGTCGCAATGCCGAGCTCAACGGCCTCACCCGCAGCGCTTGGTTTATGGCCGACGACGCCACCGATTACATCCTGGATGCCGCCGATAACAACGAGCGGGTCGATGTCCTTTCCATCGATCCACCGCGCGCCGGCTCTACCCCCGAGTTCCTCGAAGCTGCCTGCGCACTTAAGCCGCGCCGCATCACCTATATCAGCTGCAACCCCGTGACCCAAGAGCGCGACCTGCACCAGTTCCTCGACGGAGGCTATCGCCTGCTCAAAATCACGCCCGTCGACATGTTCCCCCACACCGACCATACCGAAACCGTAGCAGTCCTCGAACGCCGCTAATCCGCCGGCACAAGAAAGGGGGCGACCCGTCTGGGCCGCCCCCTTCGCTTGGTTTATAAATTCCGCTACATCCCCTTGCGCAGGTCGCACACGCCGGCTGCCGCCATCTCGCGCAGCAGCGTCTCGCGGTCGCGCGTCACGATCAGGTCCAGCGGGAAGTGAATCTCGTCGAGCATCTTGCGCGCCTGGTCGAGTTTGCCAATGGCCATGCCAATGTGGGCATCGGTCGACACACCAATGCCCACGCCCAGCTCGGCGCAGCGCTCGGCGATCTTGCGGCATACGGCCCAATGCTCAGTGTCGACACCATGTTCAAGACTATGGTTGTTGATCTCGATAATCTTGTGCTTGGCCTTGGCCGCCAGCAGCACCTCATCGATATCGAACGGCAAGCCCGAACGACCCGTATGCCCAAGCATAAACACCTTGGGGTGCTCCAGAGCATTGATATACATCTCAGTCGTCTGGGCCGGCGTCGCGCCCTCAGCAATCTGCGGATTATGCACGCTTGCAACCAAATAATCCAAATTACGCGTAACCAAATCGAACAGCGAATGCTGACGGCTGTACGAATCGCCGGCAATATCGAGCGTGACAGGAACGTCCTCGCCAAACAGGCTTCCATCCAGCGAAACGATATCAGCCTCGGCACCACGCAGCACCAGCACGCCGCTCCAAATGCGCGGCCAGATATTCTGGTTGATAAAGAACTGGTAACTGCGCAGGTCATTAGGGCAAGCCGTAACCATAGAGCTCAGATGGTCGGCAGATCCGAGCACCTGCAGGCCACGCTCTGCCGCCCAGTACACATTCTCCTCAATGGTCGAATATGCATGCGCAGAGAACATCGTATGGGTATGAATGTCACAAGAAAGCAGGTAGGGCATCGGGTCTCCTTATCTGGCATGGCCGTCGCTTATATTCATTGTACGCATAGCCTTCGATAGTCGTAAAACCACTCCATTCCAAAGACACAACGTCCATGACAACGGGGTCCGGCTTAACACCAAACCCCGTTTCACGTAAAACATTGCAGGCAGAGCGCTTTACTTTTAACGATACTCGTCCGCCAACTGTTTCCACGCGGGTAGCGAATTGATGATCGTTTCGTAACTCACGCAATAGCCCAGGCGGAACCAACCCGGCATACCAAAGCTGTCCGACGGAACCGCAAGCAACTCATACTTCTTTGCACGCTCGCAAAACGCATTCGCATCGGGCTCGAGTGCCTTCACCCACAGGTAGAAAGCACCGTCCGGCTCAACATAGGTATAGCCGTAGTCCGCCAAGGCGTCGGTAAGCGCTGTGCGGTTGCGAGCATAGGCCTCGACATCACTCGGCTCATCGATGCAATCGATAATCACGCGCTGGAAGAGCGCCGGTGCGCATACAAAACCCAGCGTACGGGCAGCACCCGCAACAGCCGGCATCAGACGCGCAGCCTGCGGATTAGTGTTGGGAACCAAGATCCAACCCACGCGCTCACCAGGCAGCGACAGCGACTTGGAATACGAATAGCACACGACGGTGTTCTCGTAGATCGTGGGCACCCAGGGCACCTCGGCACCGTACACGATCTCGCGGTACGGCTCATCCGAGATGAGCATAATCGGATTCTCGGGATCGCGTTTGGCGTTGACCTCGCGCAAAACACTGGCCAGTCGCGTCAGCGTGTCGCGCGTATAAACGGCACCAGTCGGGTTGTTGGGCGAATCGATAATGACGGCCGCCGTCTTATCGCTGATCGCCTTGAGCACGTTGTCCACGCTCAGCTGGAACGTGTCTTCATCGGCAGGCGCCTCGACACACGTACAGCCGGCCTTCTCAATCCACACGCGATACTCCGGAAAGCACGGAGCGATAACAATAACCTCGTCGCCCGGGTTTGTAACGGCGTTGAGCGTGCAGGTGAGCGAAGCCGCGGCGCCCACCGTCATGAAGACATCCTTGCCCTCATAGCTCGTGCCAAAGCGGCGGTTGAGCGATTCGGCGACGGCTGCTCGACATTGCGGCAGGCCCGGCGCGGGAGTGTAGCCGTGCAGCTGGTCACTCGGCAGCTCCAAGGCCTTCTTAATGGACTCCGCCACGGCAGCGGGCGCCGGAACACTCGGATTACCCAGCGAAAAATCGAATACGTTTTCCGCGCCGATCTGTGCCTTGCGCTCAAGACCATAGCTAAAAATCTCGCGGATGATGGAGCTTTCCGCACCGCGAGCATACATAGTTTCGTTGATCATCTGTTCCCCTTTCGCATAGGCGCTATTGTACGCTTTAGCCGAGCAAAGTGCCGCAGCAATGTTGATTGGGGACAGACTTAAATGCGTGAAAACGCTCATTTAAGTCTGTCCCCAATCAACAGACAGCCCCATATCGCTCAAAAGAAAAAGCCTCCGCAGGTTTCCCGGCGGAGGCTTTTGTTAGAAGGACTATTTGTCGGTGTCGGTATCAGCGTTGACGGCACAGTCATCGCCGGCGTCATCGGATGCGGCTTCGGTATCTTCCTGCATGGCCGCCTGCGCAAAGGCCGCGGCATCAGCCGCCAGCTCCTCCTCGCTCATACGAGGCGCGCGCTTCTTGGTCGGCATGCCAGCCGCCTTGGCGTTGCGCTCCTCCTTGGCCGCCAGGATATCGCCCTCGCGCTCAAGGTAGGCATCCCACTCGTTATCGAGCAGGGCGTTCACGGCGTCGCCCTCGACGGTCTCGCGCTCAAGCAGCACCTTCGCCATCAGATCAAGCTGATCGCGACGGGCATCCAAAATCTCGACCGCGCGGCGATGGGCCTCGCGCATGATGCGCTGAACCTCGATATCGATGCGGCGCGCCGTCTCCTCGGAGTAATCCTGGTGATCGGCGTAATCGCGACCAAGGAACACCTGATGCTGCGCCTCGCCAAACACCTGCGTGCCCAGTTCCTCGCTCATGCCCAGACGCGTAACCATCTCGCGCGCCATCTTGGTCGCGCGCTCCAGGTCGTTGCTCGCGCCCGACGTGATGTCATCGCACATGAGCTCCTCGGCAACGCGGCCGCCCAAGAACACGGCAAGCTCGTCGAGCATCTCGTTCTTGGTCTTGAGGAAGTGATCCTCCTGCGGAAGCTGCAACGTGTAGCCCAGAGCCTGACCGCGGCTGACAATCGAAATCTTATGAACCGGATCGGAGTGCTCCAAGATGTGACCCACCAGGGCATGGCCGCTCTCATGGTAGGCAATCGTGGTGCGCTCGGCTTCGGTCATCACACGACCCTTGCGTTGCGGTCCGGCAATCACGCGCTCCATCGACTCCTCGACCTCGTCCATCGAGATCACGGAACGATGGCGGCGAGCAGCCAGCAGCGCAGATTCGTTGAGCAGGTTTGCCAGATCGGCACCGGTAAAGCCAACGGTCATCTGGGCGAGCTTCTCAAACTTAACGTCCTCGTCCATCGGCTTATTCTCGGCATGCACGCGCAAGATCTGCTCGCGGCCCTTTACGTCCGGACGGTCGACCGTGACCTGACGGTCAAAACGACCGGGGCGCAGCAATGCCGGATCCAGAATATCGGGGCGATTGGTTGCGGCGATCAGGATGACCGACTCGCTTTCCTCAAAACCGTCCATCTCGACCAGCAGCTGGTTGAGCGTCTGCTCGCGCTCGTCGTGACCGCCACCCAGACCGGCTCCGCGCTGACGTCCCACGGCATCAATCTCGTCAATAAAGATAATCGACGGAGCCTGAGACTTGGCCTCCTTAAAGAGGTCGCGCACGCGGCTGGCGCCGACGCCCACGAACATCTCGGCAAAGTCAGAACCCGAGATGCTAAAGAACGGCACGCCCGCCTCGCCGGCAACGGCCTTAGCCAGCAGCGTCTTACCGGTACCCGGAGGACCAACCAGCAAAACGCCGCGCGGAATCTTGGCACCCAGCTTGCGATAGCGGTCCGGATCACTCAAAAAGTCACGGATCTCCTCGAGCTCCTCGACGGCCTCGTCCACGCCGGCAACGTCTTCAAACTTGACCTTGGGGCGCGTGGCCTCGTTGGTCTTGGCGTTGGTCTTGCCAAACTGCATGTTCCTGTTGTTGGCGCCCATCATCTGGCGCATAAAGTAGAACATGATGGCGATCAGGGCGATCGTCGGAAGCACGCTCATCGCCAAGTCGCCCCAAAAATCGGGGTCATTGGTGTTGACGATGTACTTGGTATCGGGGTGCTCCGCCATAAGCTCGGCAAGCGAATCGGAGCCGACATAGGTCGAAGAGAAACTCTTGAGCTCACTCGTGTCGCCCTTGTCCTTTTTCGTCTTCCAGTAATGACCCGCCACGCTTCCGTCTTGAACCGTATAGGTCAAATCTTCGACGCGATCCTGCTTAATGGCGCTGACCATCTCGCTCGTCGCAAGCTTAACGGTATTGCTGGAGCTGGCAAAGCCGGAACCCATATTAAAGAAGGCATAGCCCAGAAGCGCGCAAGCCAAAAGGAAATACAGCCAGCCCGTACGCGTGGGCTTCTTGCCTCCGGGCATCCCCGGGATCTTTGGGTCCCGGGGAGTCTGAGAATTATTATCGTTACGGTCGTCGGGCATCTTACGAATAAACCTCCGCTTTCAAAATGCCCAGATACGGAAGGTTGCGATAGCGCTCGGCGTAATCGAGGCCGTAGCCCACCACAAAGGCATCGGGGCAATGGGTTCCAACATACTTGGGCGTGATGGCCGAGGTACGGTCCTCAACGTCCTTCCACAGGAAGGCAGCGACCTCCAGCGAGGCAGGCTTGCGGCTCTCGAGGTTCTTCATCAGGTACTTGAGGGTCAGGCCCGAGTCCAGAATGTCCTCGACGATCAGCACGTCGCGACCGCGGATGTCGATATCCAGGTCCTTAATGATACGCACGATGCCCGAAGACTTCACGCCGTCGCCATAGCTCGAAACAGCCATGAAATCGATGTTGGTCGGCAGCTCGATCTTGCGCATCAGGTCGCCCATAAAGACAACAGCGCCGCGCAGAACCGCGATCAGCACCAGATCCTTACCAGCGTAGTCGCGCGTAATCTCCTCGCCCAGGCGAGAAACGATACCGTCGATATCCTCCTGCGTAAACAGAACCTTCTCGATATCCGGATGTTGAGAAGCCATGACAACCCTTTCTTGTGCTTAATCGCCCACACACCGCCGTATGGACGCGAACTACACATTCTAGCAGCGCACGGGGTATATTTTCCAGCCCGCGCACCATCAGCGCGGGAATACCGTCAACGCCGCACAGAAAAGCTGGTGCGAGGGGCTAATCCGCGTCGACCACACGAAGCAGATAGGCCACGCGTGTCGCCACCGTGCACTTAAAACGCTCGTCCGCGCGAACTCCGGCGACCCACACCACGGCACCCCCCGGCGCCGTCCTCACCATGGGCACGCCGGCGCGCTCGGAAACGGGAATGCGAGCCTCTCCTAGCAAGTCGGATACCTTCTTGCTTCGGCCACTCATTCCTAACGGGCACATCACGTCTCCCGGTGCGGGACCGTCCACCCACAGGCGTGCCAATCGCGCCTCGGCAGGGATCTCGCCACGCGAGCCCGCCAGGATCCGCTCACTATCGCTGTCGGCAAAACCCAGGGCAGCCGCGTCTACCAAAGCTGCCACTTCCCCGGCAGCCGCAAGCTCACGGGCGCGGCGCACGATATCGCATCCTGGCTCAACGGCCATCGGCTCTGCGACCAGCATACGTCCCCCGCCCAACGGCAAACGACCGGGTACGGTAACCCAGTCCGCGACCAGGCCCTCGCGAGCCACCGGCGCCTTAAACGCCAGCATGCCAAATTCGACGCGTGCGTCAATCCCCGCCGGAAGCGTGACCGAGCCGGCGCCCTCGGCAACGCAGGAAAGGACTCGCTCCACATGTCGCATCTCTGGACGAGCGTCCGGATCGATGCGCTTAATCGCCAGTCGCACGATGCGCCGCGCAATCACTACCTCGGCCGCAGCAAGGCGCCTGGCATCGAGCACCAGCGCGCCCGCCGCCTCTTTGCGCAAACAGCTTCGAAACGCTTGTGCCGACAGCTGGGATAGAAACGCATCTTCGTCACCAAGGATCTCGCAGGCGGCGCCAATCGTCTTGCACACGCTCGCATTACGCTGCGCCACCACCGGCATCACCCGATGGCGCACGTAGTTTCGCAGATACGAGACATCCTCATTGCTCTCGTCTTCACGCCACGGCTGCCCATGTACCTGTAGATAGTCCACTAGCTCGCCATGAGTTAGGTCGAGCAAGGGACGCACCACGATATTCCTTCGGCGGGGAATACTCGAAAGCCCAGCTGGACCCGACCCCTTAATGGCGTTCATCAAAAATGTTTCCGCGCGGTCCGAAGAGGTATGGGCAGTACAGATACGCGCCGCCGTTCTCGGCGCCCCCGTCTTGGCACATAGTTCGCGCACATACCTTCGCGCCGCGGCATAGCGCACCTCGCGCGCAGCCGCCTCGATATTGCCCGACTCCCCATCAAAATAAGCGTGCTCAACACACAGCGGTAAACCATATTGCGCGCAGAGCTCACGCACAAAGGCCTCGTCGCCATCGGACGCCTTGCCGCGCAGATGATGGTTTACATGCAGCACATGCAGGCGCTCGCGAGCAATGGGGGCAACGCCGCGTCCATCTTGGATATCCAGCTTTGATGTGCACGCCATAAGAAGCAGTGCCGTCGAGTCCGCACCGCCTGATACCATGAGCACGACAGGAGCAGCCTGCTGCCTCGTCCGGGTCTCATCGACTGCCCCAGGCGCGGCATGGTGTCCGTAATGCTGTGATACCGTTGGCATTCGCTTCCTCCTCTATTCGTCCGCACCCATTGTATCCTTTGGAATCTTATGTCTCGCCTGCACCTTCATATCCTCGGCAGTGGCTCTAAAGGCAACTGCGCACTCATCGAGGGCCCGCAGGGGCTCATTATGGTCGATGACGGACTGTCTCGCCGCGAGGCGCTCAAACGCATGGCGGAGCTCGGCCTTTCGGCAGACGACGTGTCCGCCCTTGTTGTCACCCATGAGCACAGCGACCACATTAAGGGGCTTGAGGTATGGTGTAAGCATTGGAATGGCCCGATCCTTTCCAGTAGAGGCACGCTCACATCAAAAGAAAGCCTCGCACATCTGCCTGTTGAGGAATTTGACCCAGGTGACACCCTCTCTATTGCCGGAGTCCACATTAAGACATATTCGACATCCCACGACGTCGTTAATCCCGTCGGCTACCGGTTTGACGCTCAGGGTGATTCAATTGGCTTTGCCACCGACACCGGCGAGTTGTCGAATCATGCCATCGATGCGCTCAAGGACTGTCGCATTCTCGCGCTCGAAAGCAACCACGATGTAGCCATGCTGCGTCAAGGAGACTATCCCCGCTTTCTTCAGGAACGCATCCTGTCTGCAAAAGGACATCTCTCCAACAATCAGGCCGCCGATGCCGCACGCGCGCTGGTAACCGATCGCACCGAGCAACTTATCGCGATGCACATTAGCCAAGACAACAATCGCCCAAGTCTTACCGTCAAATGCTACGCAAACTCCCTCGGCGCAACACTCGACAACGCGCTTGGCAGCACCGCCACCCGCGTTGAGGGCCCGCATAAACTCACGATACGTCCAGCAGGGCAATATCGGCCCATGACCATTCAGTAGGCCGTCTCAAATAGAAAAGGGGGCCGGGAATCACTTCCCAGCCCCCTTAACGCAGGCACCGATGTTAATAGCCGATAGCCTTAGTCAATGGAAATCTTCGTAACGTTCTTCTTCTCGACAATCTTAGGAACTGTAACGGTAAGGATGCCGTCGGCGTACTTTGCAGAAAGGCCCTCACTCGAAGCATCCTTCAGGTACACACCGCGCGTCGCGCTGTACGAGCTAAACTCCTTCTGCAGGAAGTTCTTGCCCTCGTTCTCTTCGCTCTCCTCGACATTCACGCTAATGGAAAGACGACCCTCATTGAGCTCAACATCGATGTCATCCTTTGCGACGCCGGTTAAATAGGCCTTGACCTCGTACCCGTCGCCCTTGTCCTCAACATCGACGGGGAACGCCTTAGAGGCGATCGAGTTGTTTGCCAGATCGGTCATGTCATCAAAGAGGTCAAACAACGAGCTAGCAGAGGGACGAACACCAAAGACCGAACGATAAGGAACCATGCTTGCCATGACTACCACTCCTTTTAGGGACTGCCGAGCCATCTTCCAGGTGGCAGGGACTTCTTTTGACGCTCTTATATATGCCCACCCGATGCTCATATATACATCGACTATAAAGTTTTTTGAGTCCTGTACTATAAGCATATCTAAGTGTGTATGACTCAGGTTCTAGGAAGGTAAAGGTTCTTTGAACCAGAGCTTAAATAACGAGTATGTCCACAGCTACAAATAACAAGGGGCTTACAATGAGCACGTACACGTTGTTGGCAACGAGCTAAAGGGCATCATGGACGACCAAAACCAGAACAATATGTTCATGCCGACGCAGGGGGAAGATACTTCCACGCAGCCGCCGCGGTTCCATCGCCCCCACATCTCGCAAGAGCCCATTAATGATGCAGAGCCCGAGTATGTGACGAGAAATCGATATCAAACGCTCGAGGATGCCCAGACGGGACGTAAGCACATGGGCGTCGCATCGAGCGATCCCGTATATCTGAAAGATGCACCGTTATCAAAAAACAGCGCGATCATTGACGACCCGACGAAAACGCCCATAACTCGGCAGCAAAGAGGTCCTCGACCTAAGCAAACCTTAACGCATTCGGCTCGTTATCTCGAGACGCCAAAACAAGGGAAAACGATCTTCGTCTCATCAAGTAAACGACGTAAGCAGCATCGACTCCAATTGCTACTTTTAATCATTGTGGTCATAGCAGTTGCCCTTGTGATTCGATTTATTGTCTTTAAATAAAGGCTCATTTCCAATAAGCCCAACCGGGTCACGGGTGAAATGCAACTACATTGTGAAGTGTCAAACGCAAAAAAGGGGGAGGCCGCGAGGCCTCCCCCTTCTTCAGCTCAAGCGCACGGCTCGGTGCCGTCCACCGGTCAGCGGCGCCCTGGCCTCCCACGGGCTGACCCCGCAGTACTCTCGGCGCGATGGGGCTTAGCTTCCGGGTTCGGAACGGGACCGGGCGTGCCCCCCATGCTCTGGCCGCTGACCGGTGGGCGGCGCCCACCGTTACGGTGTCCGGGTGTCTCATACACGTGCCCTGGGGGCCGCATGGCGTATAGGGGGGAGTGACTCGGGGGCATCCTCGTGCCCGGACCGCGCTTCAGAGCGCATGTCCCGCGGGCCGCGAGGTGCGGTTCCGGAAGAGCTCGGGCGATTAGTGCGGCTCGGCTGAGGCTGTCGCCAGCCTTGCACCTGCCGTCTATCGACCAGGTAGTCTACCTGGGCCCTTACCGGAAGGAGAACTAATCCCTGGAACGGCTTCCCGCTTAGATGCCTTCAGCGGTTATCCGCGCCGCACGCGGCTACCCGGCCGTGCCGTTGGTCGACAACCGGTTCACCGGAGGTGCGTCCACCCCGGTCCTCTCGTACTGGGGGCAGCCTCCATCGATTCTCCTGCGCCCACGGAGGATAGGGACCGAACTGTCTCACGACGTTCTGAACCCAGCTCGCGTACCGC
>CAJKZP010000063.1:0-11076 GCA_905204415.1 uncultured Collinsella sp.
CGACGGGCAAATGCTGCTGACTTTTGACGAGCCGCAGCGAGCCATCGCCCCCGGCCAGGCAGTCGTTATCTACCGCGGCGACGTCGTCTTGGGTGGCGGCACCGTTACGGCAGCTATCAAGTAGCCGCGGGATTATCGCCGCACGTATCGAAGCACTTCAACAGCGGCATTCACCTCGACAACGCGACGCTCCAGGCCGCGGCGAATGGACTCGAGCCGTCCCTCCGCCGTGGCCCACTTGCTCTGCGAAAGGATCTCAATCGCCTCACCAACAAATCCGTCGAGTCGCGATGAATCGAACCAATCGAGCGAGTCGGCAAGCGCCAGCTGGACGGAAGGGTCGGGCCCAAACGGCTTAGCGGCAAACCCAAACTCCCCAGCTGCGAGCGCGGCAGTTGGTACGTTGTACCACAGGCAGTTGCCGCTATCGAACAGCGGAGCAGGTTTTATCTCCAGGGTGTCGACATTGCGGATGATGCCGAAGTTTCGCCAATGGCGGTCGCTGTTGGCCAAAAGGGCATCGCAAACGATCATCTGCGACATAGACCTTCTCACAGCGGTCTCGTCTGCTCCATGCTTACCAAGGAATCGGCAGTACCGGTCGTACGTCGAGCTTCCTCGCTGGCCTCCAAGGGCGTTCTTAACGTAAACAGCCGGAACATATTCCTCGCGGCCGTCAAGAAAATCCTCGCACAGGCACACGGGGCCATTGAACATGCGCTCAACCGCGTAAGGAACAAACTCCCCCTTGGAAAGCAAGCGGCGATGCAGAGCCGTTGCAGCCGCCTCGTTAAAGGGCCGTTGGTCGTCCACGCCGCATCCCTTGACCAAAACGCGAGCGCCGTTGCGAATCATCCACGATTTAGGAAGCTCGCCCTCGGATGTGTTGTCGGGATTTTTAAGACCGATGCCCTCCAGCCAACCCGAACGCCCCTCGGGCGTCGACCGCTCAAATTCATTCTCGAAGTAATTGAGGTTTCGCCATTCGAGCTCATCGCATTCTGCCGGTCGCAGCCAATAGCAATCCGAAAGCGAGAGACCCAGGCACTGAACCGGCACCTCAGCGCCGTTGACAATCCCCAGCTCGCGGTAGCGCGAGATAAGCCCAGGGCGAACATCGGGCACCAATCGATGCCCCCACCACGCGTTGAGCTCCCGCTTATTCACCGTTGGAGAAGAGCTCGAGCACGTGCCAAACGGCATTCGTTGCGCATCGAGGACCTCCGCGATTTCGAAGGGAAACTCGCGCATCGTATCAAATGAGACATGCGCGACCTCATGGTCGGCCGACATCAGCGTAAACTTGCGCCCCACATCGGCTGCAGGACGGCGTCCTCGTTTGCGGACCTTTTGATAGGCGATCGCAGAATTGTACTCGACCATCTTCCGACCGCCCACAATATCGCACGCGAGCGTTCCCGATGCGGCAAGTTGAGATATGCGGGCTTTCGTAACGCCCAATAGGCGGGCAGCATCACCCATAGACAAGTACTCAGACATATCCATACACTGCATCACCTCGTTAAGTAATTTACGCGTTTAGTTAATAGATTACATACATCATAATACTAAACGTCCTAAAGCGAAAAAAGGCCCGAGAAATCGGGCCTTAGCGATTGGTCAACCGAGTCGCAAGCTGCTCCCCTAGCGCTGCACGTAGGCGCGGACGAGCTCGTAGGTGTTGCGCACGCCGTCGATGTGGCTGCGCTCGTAGTTGTGGCTCGCGTACACGCCGGGGCCGATCAGGCCGTGACGGATGTCGTAGCCGGCAGAAAGCGTGGCCTCAACGTCCGAGCCGTAATGCGGGTACACGTCGATGGCGTAATCGAGCTCGAACTCGCGCGCGATGTTGGACAGCGTGGTCACCAGGTCGTAGTTGTAGGGGCCACCCGAATCCTTGGCGCAAATCGAAACCATGCGCTCGGTGCAGCCCAGGTCGTCACCCACGCAGCCCATGTCCACGCTGATCATCTCGCGCGTGTCAGCCGGCACAAAGGCACCGCCGTGGCCGACCTCCTCGTACACGGTAAAGAGCAGCGAAACCTTGCGCGAAAGGGTCACCTCGCCGTCAGCAACGGCACGGGCCAGACCCAGCAGAATCGACGCCGACAGCTTGTCATCCAGGAAGCGGCTCTTAATGTAGCCGCTCTCCGTCACCGTGGTACGCGGATCCATAGCGATGATGTCGCCGGTCTGAATACCCAGCTCGAGCACATCGTCCTTGCTGTCAACGTTCTCGTCGAGTAGGATTTCCATATTCTTCTCGACGGTCTTGACCGGCTCGTCGGCCACATGCGCCGAAGGCTCGGTATTGAGGACCACGCCCGTGTACACATTGCCGTCACGCGTGTAGACGGTGCAGTTCTCGCCATCGGCCGTAGACCACTGATGCCCACCAAGCGTCGTGGGACGCAGGCGACCATTGTCCTTAATGGAGCGCACCATGGCGCCCAGGGTATCGACATGGCTCGCCAACACAAGCGGCTCACCCTCGCCGCCAAGCTCAACCAGCACGTTGCCCTTATTGGAACGCTCGGGGCCAAAGCCCATATCGCGCAACGTTTCCATTAGATAATCAGTCGCCGCACGGGTATAGCCCGTAGGCGAGGCAATAGAAGTCAGCGTCTTAAGCTGGTCAGTAATGAAACCAAGCGTAGAATCCATTTGGGACACCATCCACAACTCCAAAGTCAACATCCCGTAATCAGTAAAAGCCCCAACAACGATACCATCACGCACAAATATTTACCCAGCGAGATGACCCATCGAGCTCTTCCGAACAGTGCCCGCCGAACCAGGTTAAGCAGCCGGGCAGATCTTCTTGAAGAGCTCGATGACGTCGTCGAGCGTTGCCTCGCGCGGGTTACCCGGGAAGCAGGCGTCGGCCATGGCGTCCTTGGCCAGGACCTCGATCTCGTCAGCCTTCATGGCCTCGCAGACGTGCGGGATGTTCACGTCGGCGGAAAGCTGCTTAACGGCGGCGATAGCGGCGTCGGCAGCCTCGTCGGTGCTCATGCCCGTGGTGTCAACGCCCATGGCGACGGCAACCTTGGCCAGGCGCTCGGCGCAAACCGGCTTGTTGAACTCCATGGCGATCGGCAGCAGCATGGCGCAAGCAACGCCGTGCGGGGTGTCGTAGTGAGCGGACAGGGTGTGAGCCATGGCGTGGTCGATGCCCAGGCCGACGTTGGAGAAGCCCATGCCGGCGACATACTGGCCAAGAGCCATGCCCTCGCGGCCGGAGCCGGGCTGACCGGACTTGGCCTCGGCGACAGAGTCGCGCAGGTTCTCGCTGATCAGCTTAATAGCCTCAAAGTGGAACATGTCGGAGAGCTCCCAAGCGCCCTTGGTAGTGTAGCCCTCGATGGCGTGGGTCAGAGCGTCCATGCCAGTGGAGGCGGTCAGGCCGGCGGGCATGGAAGCCATCATGTCGGGGTCGACGACGGCGACCTCGGGGGCGTCGTTGGTGTCGACGCACACGAACTTGCGAACCTTCTCGGGGTCGGTGATGACGTAGTTGATGGTCACCTCGGCGGCGGTACCGGCGGTCGTCGGCACGGCGATGGTGAACACGGCGTGGTTCTTAGTGGGAGCAACGCCCTCGAGGCTGCGGACATCGGCGAACTCGGGGTTGTTGATGATGATGCCGATAGCCTTGGCGGTGTCCATGGAGGAGCCACCACCAATGGTCACGATAGCGTCAGCCTCGGCGGCCTTGAAGGCCTCGACGCCGTCCTTGACGTTCTGGATAGTGGGGTTGGGCTTGATCTCGGAGTAGAGGCTCCAAGCGATGCCGGCGGCGTCGAGCTCGTCGGTCACCTTAGCGGTAACGCCAAACTTGACCAGGTCGGGGTCGGAGCAGACGAAGATCTTCTTGTAGCCGCGACGCTGGAGCTCGCCGGGGATCTCCTTGATGGCGCCGGAACCATGATAAGAGATGGTGTTGAGAACGAAACGATTAGCCATTGATAGCCTCCCATCGTGTGCGGGGCATCCATTACGCCCCGCGCTATAAGTCCCATCCTAACGCTTTTGAAACAAAAAACACGTGAGAACGTCAAAAGTGTTAAAGCGTTTCAACAACTGGTATCGTCATCGCCTGACCACTAAACAAAAAGGGGCGGCCGAGATGGCCGTCCCCTCCCCATTATCGATCTATCTGACAAGGAAACTGCCCCCTGCCATATCCTGCCGTTATTTTTGGCAGGCGTCTTTCCAATCTTCGCAGGCGCGCTTCCAGCGAAAGCGCAAATCGCGCTCGCGGTCGATGAACATGATGGCAAACGCGACAAACAACAGCACGCTCGCCACCGCAATGGCGTGAAGACCTATGCGCTCAATACACCAATTGCCCAGCACGGCGCCAAACACAAAGGTAAAGATCACGCCAAAGTACAGCAGGCCGTTTTCCAAAAAGCCACGCCTATGGGTGATGATGTAGTCGTCCACGTTTTGCAAGGCATTACGGAGGTTGCCGATACACATCGTCGTGGCAATGCCGTGACCGTGGATCTTGCGGAAGCTCTCAACCTGCATGCCGCAGGCAAACGACGTGAGACAGTTGGCGAGCAGGTTGTAACCGCCACCGGGGATAAAGCTCACGCCAAGCAAGATAACGGCTTCAAAAAACACCGTCACCTGACGCCAGTGAATCACACTGCCAAACCGCTCGTGCACCAGGTCGGCAAGCATAATGCCCACGGCAAACGACACCACGGGAAAGAAGTAGCGTCCCGCCAGCGCCCAGTTGCCCTCCGAGATGCTCACGCCCACGAGCAGGATGTTGCCCGTCTGCGCGTTTGCGAAAACATGGTCGCGCCCAATGTACGAATACACATCCATAAAGCCACCGGCGAGCGCCAAGATGATGCCCAGCTCAATAGACTCCGATATCTGTTTGGCACGCTGCATCGTCGTGCGTCCTCCTTGTTGACGACCCTCTCGTGCGTTGGCGGAGACATAGCCGCCGTTCATACTGTAACCCATTGACAACATGGCGTGCGCGCGAGACGAGTTCTCCAACGCGCAGATACACAGTCTGGAAACAAACGGCGGGTACGGCGCCGACGCCCGACACCTCGTGTACTCCACCAGTCTTTTTAGCCCCGTCCCAAAAAGACTGGTTACAATTACGTGCAGCATACTAACAACGGGAGGAATCGTGGCAAAAAAGCCCCAGGACGCTCAGCACAACCAGCATGGCAAGCATGCCCAGCGCGGCCGGCAGCAAAAGCGTGGCGGCAAGGCCCAAGATTCGCGCCCCACGCATCCCCCGGCTGCGCCCGTCCGCCCCTGGCGCCCGGGCCGCGATAAGTTTCTCCCCGTCAGCCGGGCCGACATGGATGCGCGCGGCTGGGACCAGTGCGACTTTGTCTACGTCTGCGGCGATGCTTACGTGGACCATCCCAGCTTTGGCATGGCCATCATCAGCCGTGTCCTCGACGCGCACGGCTACAAGGTGGGCATCATCTGTCAACCCGACTGGACTGACCCCGCCAGCATCACTGTGCTCGGCGAGCCGCGCCTGGGCTTTCTCGTCAGCGCCGGCAACATGGACTCCATGGTCAACCACTATTCGGTGACCAAGCACCGCCGCCACACCGACGCCTATACCCCCGGTGGCGAGGAGGGGCACCGTCCCAATCGTGCCGTCACGGTCTACGGCAACCTCATCCGCCAGACGTTCAAGGACGCCCCCATCATCATCGGCGGCATCGAGGCGAGCCTGCGCCGCCTGGCCCACTACGACTACTGGCAGGACAAGCTCAAGCGCTCGGTACTGCTCGACTCGGGCGCCGACATCCTCATCTACGGCATGGGCGAGCACGCGATCGTCGAGATCGCCGACGCGCTCGACGCGGGACTACCCGTCGATCAGATCACCTATATCAACGGCATCGTCTACCGCACCAGCTCGCTCGACGAGGTCTACGACTACGACCTGCTGCCCAGCTGGGACGACCTTGCCGCCGACAAGCTCAACTACGCGCGCAGCTTTAACGTGCAGCAGCAGAATATGGACCCCATCACCGGACATCGCCTGGTAGAGCCCTACCCCAACAGCGTCTATGTGGTGCAGAACCCGCCGTCGGCGACACTCACCACCGACGAGATGGACGAGGTGGCCGAACTCCCCTACGCACGCGATTGGCATCCCGACTACGACGCGGCAGGCGGCGTGCCGGCCTTTGCCGAGATCAAGTTTTCCATTAGCTCCAACCGCGGGTGCTTTGGCGAGTGCTCGTTTTGCGCGCTCACCTTCCACCAGGGCCGCGTGCTGCAGATGCGCAGCCACGATTCGATCATGCGCGAGGCCGAGCTGCTCACGCGCGACCCCGAGTTTAAGGGCTACATCAACGACGTGGGCGGGCCGACGGCCAACTTTAGCCGCCCTGCCTGCGACAAGCAGCTCAAGCACGGCGTGTGCAAGAACAAGCGCTGCCTGTGGCCGAGCGTATGCAAGAACATGGTGGTCGACGAGAGCGGCTACACGCAGTTGCTGCGCGACCTGCGCCAGCTACCGGGCGTCAAGAAGGTCTTCGTCCGCAGCGGCATCCGTTTTGACTACACCATGGCCGATGCCTCGGACGAGTTTTTGCGCGAGCTGCTGGAGCATCACGTCTCGGGCCAGCTGCGCGTAGCGCCCGAGCACGTGAGCGACGCCGTGCTGTCTGTGATGGGCAAGCCGAGCCGCGCCGTCTACGACGCATTCTGCCGTAAATTTGAACGCTTGAACCGCGAATACGGACTCAAGCAGTACGTGGTGCCGTATCTGATCTCGAGCCACCCCGGTTCAACCATGAAGGAAGCTGTGGACCTTGCCGAGGCCGTGAGAGACATGGGCTACATGCCCGAACAGGTGCAGGACTTCTACCCCACGCCGTCCACCATGTCGACGTGCATGTACTACACCGGCGTGGATCCGCGCACCATGGAGCCGATCTATGTGGCGCGCGACCCGCACGAGAAGGCCATGCAGCGCGCGCTCATCCAGTATCGCAAGCCCGAGAACTACAAGCTGGTGCGCGAGGCGCTGGAAAAGGCCGGCCGCCGCGATTTGATCGGCTACACCAAGCATTGCCTGATTCGTCCCGTGCCCCCGCGTCCGGGCGAGACGTCTGCTGGCGGTGGCCATGGCACCGGCAAGAAGGGCGGCAAGGCCCACGGTGGCGCCGCCGGCAAGGGACCCAAAGGCAGCAAGGGCCACGGTGGCATGTCGCGCGCGCAGAACACTGCCGGACGCAACCGCGCGGCCCAGGGACGTCAGGGCGCCAACGGCGGCGGACGCCGCAACTAGCGTGGCGAGGGCCGGCCGGTGTCTCTTGGCCAGTCGGCGTCTCCTCATCGCCCAAGCGTGTTTTCCTTAGAGGAATCACGCTTGCTGGTAGGGATGATCCGTCTGGCACGTCAGTTTGAGCGACCGCATCGCCTCTACCAGCACAAAGCCGGCGATGGCAACCGTGATCACTACGTCGAGCGGCGTGTTCACAAACCACAGCAGGCCCATGAGGTACGACCCGGCATTAAAGGCAAAGTGCAGCAGAATCGTGTAGCGGAGCTTTCCGGTCGTCACGAGCACCCAGCCAAAGATGAGGCCGGCGACACCCGCGTAGCAACCCTGCACCCAATTCATGTGCATAAAACCGAAGATTGCCGCCTGCAGCACAATCGCCGCGGCGATACCCCACGTACTTGGGGCCGCCCAGGGCACCATGGCGCCGTTTTGCGCGCTCGCACGACGCGGGCGCTTCCAAAGTGGGCGACACTGCGGATTAAACGCTCGGAGCGAAAACTCAAAAATAATGCCGCGCACCAGCAGCTCTTCACAAAATGGGGCGCCGAGCACCGTAGTCAGGACGGCGAGATAGCTGGTGTCGCCCATACCTGTTTCCTCGATAAGCTCGCTGTAGTCGGCCGCGGCGTCGGGCAACAGCGACAGCACGGCGTCGGTCACGTAGCCAACGACCACCTGCAGGGCAAGGCCAATCACGACAACGCAAGCGATGCGCTTCCATGCAGCACTTGCTCCCCCGCCGAGCGGACGTTCACCTTGCCGGCGCGCCATGAAGGAGCGGGGCCACAGATAACGCCACCACAGCAGCGCCATCAAAAACGACGCCGTCTGAGCGGCAGCCTGGAACCATTGGATATCGAGATTGTCGATCGGATAGCCCGTCAGCACCGATACGGCATCGAGAACCGAAAACAGAACCACGCTCAGGGCTATATCGGCAGCGACAACGCCAAAACATGCAAGCGCCCACGCCATCGCATTGAGCATGCCAACCTCCTCAAAACCGTTCCCTAGTTCTACCACAACTCGGCAGAGAGCTGATCCCATGGGGACGGAGGAAAACGGATCACTTATTGATGAGAATCGGGCACAGTGCCAAAGGCCCCGCTGGGCGAAATGTCGAACGGAAAGGTGCCGCAGCGATTGAAGGCGGCGATGAACATGCGGATGGCGTTGGACGGCGTGGTGCCTACGAGCTGGGTTGCCGCCGCGAAGGCCGCCTTTTCCTCAGGCAAGACCTTCGCTACAACCGGGGTCATGTGTTCTGCCATGGCGCTTCCTTTTTGAAACGACGGTGGTGCGGATAGATGCGGGCCACGCGGCTGGGCGACGGGCTGTGAAGGCAACCCGATTGGCCCGCATCTGGAGTTTGTTTCTACGGCGTTGGTATTACTTGGTATTCCTAAGTATTACCCCGCAGATAGAATAGCACACCTGATCCCTTGGGGACGGAGGAAAACGGATCATTTTGTTGCTGAATAAGTATTTAGAGTGTGATGATGTCCGAGATATTGAGGGCCCGAGCGTCGACGGCATCGTGCGTGGCAAGCAACAGCATGCGACCGTCGAGCAAGTCGAGCACGACTTCGGCGCATGCGTCGCGCGCAGCGGTATCTAGACCGGTAAAGGGCTCGTCCAGAATCACCGCGTCGCCTGGGCACAGCAGGGCTCGGGCAATCTCGACGCGACGGCGCTGCCCGCCCGAGAGCTCGGCCACACGAGCATGTACATCGACCCCCGGCACCAGCAGGCGCAACAGGGCTGCGGCACTCGAGGCGTCCACGCGCGCGTCGGCGCACACCAGCGCGTTATCCAGAGCAGAAGCGTCCTCTACCAGGCGCACATCCTGAAACACCATCGAGCACGGTGCGCACTCCCCCGCCGCTAGCGCGAGCAACGTCGACTTGCCCACCCCCGAGGCGCCCATCACGCAGGTACGCCCGCCGGTGGGCACACGAAGCACCAGACCGTCCAGCGCCGGCGCCCAGGGCGCGCGATCGCCCACGGCAAGCGCAAGCTCCGCCGAAGCGCCATCGCTCGCGGCCCCCGCACGCCCGCGCAGTCCATGTCCATGCGTCCGCACGGCAACACGCCATGCCACGGAACCCGAAGCCCGCAGCAGCCACATCAGCACGCGCTCGCATGCCCACGATGCCGCCACGACCAACACGGTCCACGCCAGCAGGTCAGCCGTCTCAATGAGCAGCTTCGCCTGATAGATACGCTCGCCCACGGTACCAGCCGCCATGCCAATCAACTCCGCCGCCACGCCGGCCTTCCAGCTCATGCCGATCACGGCGCGGGCGCACGAAAGCACAAACGGCAGGACTTCGCGCCAGGTATGGGCGAAGAACAGTCGCCAACCCCGCACACCATGCAGACGAAACATCTGCTCCAGCGGCTTATCCACTTGTGCCAAACCCTCGACCAGCGAAAAATACACGCCCGGCAGTGCCATCAAAAAGACCGCTGCAATGCTCACGCGCGCCGACCCCAGCCAAATGAGCAGCAGAACCACCACGCAGGCAACCGGCGTCGCCTTTACAAACGAAAGCGCCGGCGCCACCAGACGGGCAAACGTCCGCGACCGCACCGAGACTCCCGCCAGCACGCCGCCGCACCCCGCGGCAAGTGCCAGCCCGCCCAGTATCCGCGCGCCCGAGCCCGCCAAAATCGACCAGGTACCGCCATCGCACACCAGCCGCAGCAACGCCACCACGACAGCGCCCGGCCCCGGCAAAATCAACGGCTGCGCCACCAGCGCCGCCGCGAAGACCCACACGGCAAGCCAAAAGGCGGCAACGGCACCTGCTGCCGCCACCGCCTTCATACGCTTTGTCATGTGTCGAGCAAACGCACACACGGGCTACTCCATGTAGTAGAAATCATCGGCCGGGAGCTTGCCGCCCACGGCGCTCGGGTCTGCATCGGCCAGCACCTGCAGGTACCCACCAAGCGCCGCCTTCATATCCTTCCCCGTCTGGCACACGAGCATGCACCCGGGAATCGCCTTTTCGGCAATCGTGGCGTTATCCACGATGCCCGCATCGACCACGGCCTGAGCCCAGTCCGCCGGCGCCGCGTTCACGGCCTTCACGCTCGCCGCATGGCAGCTCAGGAATTCCGCCACGGCCTCGGGATGTTCCTCGGCAAACGCGCGGCGCACCACGGTCACACCCGTCAGCAGGCGCGAGCCCGTGTCACCCGCCAGCTCGTCCCACGCATCGGTCAGGCTCACCGGCGCCGACAGCTTGCCCTCGCTCTTGGCGATGGCAGCGGTCTTGAACGGCTCCGGCAGCACGCCCACGGCGGACGGGTCGGCAAGCAGGGCCGACAGCACCTCGGTGGGCTCGCTCTTAAACTCGAGCGTCACCTGGCCGGTCAGGCCCGCGCGCTCCAGCAGGTAGCTCATGACGTACTCCGGCGTGGTGCCCTTGCCCGTCATATAGACGGTGCGACCCGCCAGGTCGCCAAACGAGGTCACGTCCGCGTCGCCCGTCACCACGTTCAGCACGCCCAGCGTGTTGATGTCGATGACCTGCACCGCGCCTTCGGTCTTGTTGTAGAGAACGCTCGCCACGTTGGCGGGCACCAGGGCAATGTCGACATCTCCCTGAATGACCTTGGGCACGATCTCGTCGGCGGCAGTGTTGATCGCAAAGTCGAACTCGTTATCCGTGGCGCCCTCGTCCGCCTGGTCCATAAACTGCACCAGGCCAATCGACGTCGGCCCCTTGAGCGAGGCGACGTGCACCTCAACCGGCTCGGCAGCGACACCGTCA
>CAJKZP010000064.1:0-10963 GCA_905204415.1 uncultured Collinsella sp.
ATTCTAGGCGATGGCCCTCCCTTGCTTCTTACACCACGACCGTGTGCGCTACCTGGGATTCGAACCCGTCAGCACGTCTGTCACAGAGGCCGTGGCCAAAAAATGGCAAAAATGAGTACTGTTACTAATTTTGTAGCAGCGATTTTTGGATATGACTGGGTAAATCAAGCCTTGAATCAGCAATTTGAAGCCTTCGCTACTAGTTTTCCACTAACATAACTGAACATGTGTGGTCTAACTAATCCTGACCAGTCGGTTTGATATGAGATTCAACTGGTGACAGTACTCATATTTGGCATTTTTTGGCCAGAGGCTCTCCTGGCCTTTGCGGATTTATGACAAAAAGGGTTCCAGACCGTCCAATGATGCATCAAATGACGCACTGACAAACTGGAACCCGTTCAAACTGGCTATGTTTTACTCTCGCTAGGCCAAAACGTCCGACAGAATCTCGATTAGGCTGTCCACTTCGGCCTCTTCACACACGAGCGGCGGAAGGAAGCGCAGCGTATGTGCGCCTGTAGCGTTGATCACGGCACCAGCCCCCAATGCACGGGCCACAACGTCGTGTGCATCACCCGCAGCATCATCCAAATCGCAGCCGAGCATTAGGCCGCGACCACGCACCTCGGCAACATGCGGCAGCTTGGCAAGCTTTGTCTCCATATAGGCGCCAACCTTGGCAGCATGCTCGGCATAATCGCCGCGCACAAGCACGGAGAGCGTCGCGGCACACGCCGCAACGGCCAAGCAGCTACCACCGAAAGTCGAACCATGATCGCCGGGCTTAAAGACGTCGGCGATTTCCTTCTTTGCCACCACGGCACCCATGGGCACGCCGTCGGCGATACCCTTGGCAAGGCTCATGATGTCGGGCTCCACGCCATAGGTCTGGAACGCAAACGGCTTACCCGTGCGAAAGATTCCGCACTGGACCTCGTCGGCGATAAGGACGGCACCCACCTCGTGCGCCAAGTCGCGCGCCGCGGCCATAAACTCCTCGGTCATGGGATGCACGCCGCTCTCGCCCTGAATCGGCTCGAGCATCACGGCGCAAATCTCACTGCCCAACTGCTTAAAGATTGCGCGCAGTTCATCTACATCGTTGGGCGTGCAGGCCACAAAGCCACCAGGCAGCGGGCGGAAACTGTCCTGCAGCCAATCCTGCATGGTCGCGGCAATGGTCTCGAGCGTACGACCGTGAAAGCCGCCGCGCATGCACACGATGGTGTTGCCTCCGTTGCCGGCACGCTTGGCGTACAGACGCGCGAGCTTCATCGAGCCCTCGTTGGCCTCGGCACCAGAATTGGCAAAGAACGTCTCCCACACCTGCTCGCCCGCAGCCGGAGCGCCAAGTGCCGCCACCGTGGTCTCGTCGCCAGCGGCAATCGCGTCGGCAAGCACGCGTGCACCGTCCGTATCATCGTTAGCGAGTTTGGACAACAGCGCCGCGACCTGGCCACGCTGCTCGATGTAGAAGTAGTTAGACACATGCAGAAGCTTTTTGGTCTGAGCCTCGAGCGCCGAAAGCACTGCCGGGTTGCCGTGGCCCAGGCTGCACACGCCGATGCCGGCAAGAAAATCGAGGTATTCGCGACCATCGTCGCCGGTGAGCTTCATGCCGTGGCCTTCGACAAACTCGACCGGCGAACGGCCAAAGGTGTGCATGACGTAGTGGGATTCGAGCGATTGTTGTGCTGCAAATGACATAAGATACCTTTCGTTAAGCGCCAGGCAGCGCGGACTGCGGGCGTAATGGCGTAGCAATTTCGAGCCGGCTAGACCGTTTGAAGTTTCTCGACCTCGTCGAGGTTCTCGGTCAGGCGCGCCGCAAAGGTCGAAAGCGGGTGCGGGTGCGTATCGAACTCGTAGGCCGTCTCGGTGGAATGGATCACGGTGCCGACGCCGGAATCGGTCAGCAGCTCAAGCAGCAGCGAATGCGGCGTGGTGCCGTTAATGATGTGGGCGCGGAATACGCCACCGGCAAGCGCATCGACGGCCGCGCGCAACTTGGGAATCATGCCCTTATCGACCTCGCCACCGTAGAGCATCTCGTTAACCTCGTCGAGCGTTAGGTTAGAGATGAGTGAGTCCTTGTCGCTAAAGTCCTTGTACAGGCCGTCGACGTCAGTCAAAAAGATCGCCTTATGCGCGTGGAGCGCCGCGGCAACGGCCCCGGCGGCGGTATCGGCGTTGATGTTGAAGAATCCGCCGTCCTCCCCCGCCGCGACGGTAGCGATAACGGGAATGTACTCGCTATCGAGTAAGCGCTCGATATAGTCGGTGTTGACGTGCGTCACTTTGCCCACGCGACCGAGCTCGGGGTCGAGCGGCTCGGCGATGAGCGTGCCGGCATCGCTGCCCGACACGCCCACGGCCAGGTTGCCGTGGTGGTTGATGGCAGCAACCAGCTCCTGGTTAACCTTGCCGCCCAGTACCTCGCGCACAATATCCATAGTCGCCGGCGTAGTCACGCGCTGGCCGCTCCTAAACTCGACGGGAATATCGTAATGGCTCAGCGCCTCGTTGATGGCCTTGCCGCCGCCATGCACGATGACGGGGCGCATACCGATGATCTTGAGCAAAACGATGTCGCTCATCACGTCGCGGCGCAGCTGCTCATCAACCATGGCGGCTCCGCCATATTTGATAACAACCGTCTTGCCGGTCAGGTTCTTAATCCACGGCAGCGCTTCGAACAGCAGCTGCGCGGTTGCTTCATTGGATTCGCTCGAACGACAATCGCGTGCGAATTTCATAATCTGCCTCGTCTTTCGTATCGTTATCGCGCCGTACTCCGCCGTCCGCAATCGCGGCAAGATGCGCAGCATGCCTGGAATCTAGGAACGGTAGTCGCCGTTGATGGAGATGTATTCATGCGTGAGGTCGCAGGTCCACACGGTCGTTGCCGCGTCGCCTGCGCCCAGGTCGGCCGAGATCACGATCTCGGGCGCCTCGAAACGTCGTAGAGCCTCGTCCTCGTCAAAGGGAACAGTCAGACCGTCACGACAGACAGGCATGCCCATCATGTCAATGGAAACGTCTTCCTGATTAAACTTCACGCCGCACTTGCCAAGCGCCATGGCAACGCGACCCCAGTTGCAGTCGTGGCCGGCGATGCAGGTCTTGACGAGCGGTGAGTTGGCGACGGCACGGGCGGCGATATCGGCTTCCTCGTCGTTGGCGGCGCCGGTGACGTTAACCGTCACGAGCTTTGACGCACCCTCGCCATCGGCCGCAATGTTGCGCGCCAGGCTCTCGCACACCTCGTGCACGGCAAAGGCCAACTCGTCAAAGGCATCAGTGCCCTCGACGATGGCCTCGGCATCTGCGGCAGCAGCGCCAGAAGCAAGTATGATGCAGGTGTCGTTGGTCGAGGTATCGGAATCGACCGTCACCTTATTGAAGGTCTGCTTAACGGTCGAGAGCAACAGTGCGTGGAGCGCCGCCGGCTCGACGGGGGCATCGGTAGTAATGACCGCGATCATGGTTGCCATATTGGGCATGATCATGCCCGAGCCCTTGCACATGCCGCCCACCGTATAGGCGTTGCCCGCATGGCCCACAGCCTCACTGCGGTAGCGAACGGCATACTCCTTGGAGTGTGTATCGGTCGTCATGATGGCACGGGCCGCATCGGCACCGCCATGGGCAGAGAGCGCCTCGTAGGCGGACGGAACGGCCGTCTCAAACGTGTCGATCGGCAGAATCTGTCCGATCACGCCTGTGGATGCAACTAGGATCTGCTGGGGTTCACAGCCGATGACCTGCGACGCGATATTGCATGTCTCGCGCGCGCAGGCTAGGCCGGTCTCGCCCGTGGCGGCGTTCGCGTTGCCGGAGTTGATTGAAACACCGGCGACGATGCCATAGCCCTTGTCCGCACCGCCCAGGTTGGCACGGCTCACCTGCACGGGCGCCGCGCAAAAGCGGTTGGTCGTAAACACGCCGGCGCCGGGACAGGGCTTATCGGGCACGACGAGCGCATAGTCCAAGCGCTCGGGATTCTTCCGGAATCCCGCATGGATGCCTGCGGCCTTAAAACCGGCAGCCGCCGTAACGCCACCCTCACCGGCGCGAATCTTGATATCAATCAGGTCGGTATTCATCGTCCCTACGACTCCTTATATCAAACAAAAAAGCGGGCATCGGCTGGCACGCCATACCGGTCGCAACTACTAGACCAGCTTAAAAGTGGCGCCCAACTCGATACCCGACTACCAAATCGTTAACAATCGAATGTGCTACACCGGGCACACCACTGTGGGCAAGCCTCGTCGCTCGTCAAAGCCAAAGACGATATTGGCGCACTGGACCGCTTGGCCCGCAGCGCCCTTGCACAGATTGTCGATGGCGCCCGTCGCCACCAGCACGCCCGCACGCTTGTTGAGCGCGAGGCCGATCTGGGCGGCGTTGGTTCCGACGACCGAAGCCGTCTTGGGCTGCTGGCCGGCGTCGAGCACACGCACAAAGGTGCGTCCAGCGTAGAACTTCTTGTAATGGTCAACGACATCCTCAAGAGTCAGCGTGTCGAGAGCCTGCGGCGCGAGCGGCATCGTCACCGTGGAAAGCAGGCCGCGCTTGAGCGGCGCCAAGTGCGGAGTAAAGACGACGCGATCGGTCAGGCCCAGGATCTGCTCAATCTCGGGCGTATGGCGATGTTTGCCTACGCCATAGGCCTCCAGGTTCTCGTCTGCGCTACAAAAATGAGTGCGAGCGTTACAGGACTTGCCGGCACCCGTCACGCCGCTAATGGCATCGACGATTACGGGGCCGTTCTCGGCCACCCAGCCCGCACGCACGGCAGGAGCAGCAGCAAGGCTCGTTGCGGTGGGATAGCAGCCGGCGCAGGCGACCAAAACGGGCTTTCCGGCGGCATGGCTGGAAGCAGCGGTCTCTAAGTCCTGGCAGAACAGCTCGGGTAGGCCGAAAGCGCGGGTCTTGAGCAACTCGGGGCTCGTGTGCTCGGCGGCATACCATGCCTCAAAGACAGACGCGTCGCTCAGACGGTAATCGGCCGAAAGATCAAAGCAGGAAACGCCCGCGGCAAGGAGCGCGGGCACCTGTGCCATGGCAGCCGTGTGCGGCACGGCAAGAAAGACCGCATCGCAGCTCTTGAGCTCGGAGGCGGCATGCGTGGTGAAAACCAGATCGCTCACGCCAGCAAAGCTCGGATACCCCGGGGACAGCGGCTGGCCGGCATCGGCGTTGGACGTAATGGCAACAAGTTCAAACTCGGGATGACCGAGCACGAGACGAATGAGCTCGGCTCCGGCATATCCAGCCGCGCCGACGATTCCAACCTTCAAAGACATATCAGACTCCTTGTCTGCGATTTATGCACCGATGCGCATTTCGCAGCGGCCGTTATGAAGTGGGTTGAAACTTTAGCACCAAAAGATGCATTAATACGTAAATGGCTTGCATATTCATGCATTGAAACATTCCCGACACATTCGCTTGAAGGAATTGACAAATAGAGCGGGCCCCGTATTGACCGGCACTCCTTACGGTGCCGGGCAACACAGAGCCCGCCCATGCGAAAACTAAGTTGTTAGGAAAAGCCAGCTGGCTAGAGCTCGACCGGCACCCATTCGTCGTGATTGCAGATAAATGCCTCGGGATCCTCGACGCTAAAGAAGACAAGCGCGGGGTCGTTAGGCCCCTCATAGTGCTCGCTCAAGCGCTCAAGATGTTTCCATCCGGCCTCGCGCATTTCACTCGAAGCCCGGTCTTCCAGCCCCGCACGCCCGCGCAGAATCAACCAACCATGGCCCGGCCACCAACTCGTGGCCTCAAAGCGCTGGTTTTGCAGAAGCTCCTGCCACACATCTTTGGTGCGCGCCGTCACAAACCACAGCTTGCCGTCCTGAATCTGTGCAAACGAGAACGGACGCACATGCGGCTGCCCGTCCACACTCGTCGCCAAATACCACGCCGGCACCGACGTCAGATACTCCAGCACCGTATTCAATCCGTCCACGTTTCCTCCTGACGCCTGATCAGTCTTTTTGGAATGGGTAGTCAATTTGGGAAATTAGAGCTCGAGGAGCTCTTCGCTGCCGTCGATATCGCAGAACCGCGCGGCGATGTTGCGGACCGAGAAGAATGCAAGGCGGCCGTCGTTGGCACTATCGTGTTGCTCGCCAATGCCCACCATGTGCCTAAAGCCCGCCTGGCGTACCTTGTCGCTCACGACTGCATCATCCTCGAGCGCGGCCTCGCCAGTTAACACGATCCAGCACTCCCCCGGCTTCCAGCCCGATACCTCAAACTTGGGATTCGCGCTCAACTCCGCCCACACGTCCTTGTCGCGCGACGTGCAAAACCACAGCTTGTCATCATCGACCATGGCAAACGAAAACGGCCTCACGCGGGGCTGATGCCCGTCGCTCGCATCGGTCGTGGCAAGATACCACGCCGGAATGCGTCTGAGATACGAGCAGGCGCGCTCGAGCTGAGCCGTGCGATCGATGTCGGTCATAGAGACCCCTTTCTTGCGCTCGAATCGCGCCTAAACAAGTTGAAGATTGATGACGATGACGCAGATGAGCAGCAACGCCGTCACCACCGCCGCCAACGCATCGCCGCGGCCAAATGCAAGCGCATGCAGGCGCGTGCGGCCCTGCTCGCCGTGATAGCAGCGTGCATCCATGGCGGCCGAAAGCGTCTCGGCATGGCGGAACACGCCCGTGAACAGCGGAATCGCCACACTGCCGAGCATACGCACGCCGCCGAGCGGGCCTCCCGTCACGCGCGCACCGCGGCTTGCCTGTGCATCGGCCGTCTGCTTCATCTCAGTGGCAAACTGCGGCATAAAGCGTAGCGCGATACCCATGATCATGCCGAGCTCGTGCGCAGGAAGTCCCACACGCGCAAACGGCGCGAGCAGGCGCTCAAAGCCCGCGGTGAGGTCGAGCGTCGGCGTGGTGAGTGTAATGGCGCTCATGCCGGCCATCATCAACGTCAGGCGGCACGCCATAAAGGCGGCAGAACGCAGTGAGCCCTCGCTTATCTGCAGAAAGCCGAGCTGCCACAGGATGCGGCCACTCTGGTCGGAAAACAGGTTAAGCACCGCGACCACCACGACAATCGCCAGCAATGGCGCCATCGACGATAGGACCCGACGCAACGGCACCCGGGCCATGACATAGACCAGCACGACAAACATTGCGACCGGCACCAGCCCGCCGAAGCCGCCAACGGTGAGCACGGTGATCAGAAATGCGAAACCTAGGAACAACTTAGTGCGCGGGTCCAGGCGGTGGATTGCACTATCGCCGGGATAGTAGCTGCCAAACGAAAACGCCTCCATCAGCAGACCTCCTCTCGCGCGACCGTCTTGGATTTAGCAATGTCCGAGACGTTAGAAGAACCGCCCGAGCGACCGATTAGCAGGTCCACCAACTCGTCTGCCAGCGACTCAACCGTATAGAGCCCGCCGCGACGCAGCGGCACGCCCGCCTCCGTAAGCGCCAGCGCCATACGCTGGGCGGCGGGAACGCCCAAGCCGATCGACTTGAGCTCATCGGCATGCGCAAACACCTGCGCGGGGGTTCCCTCGGCAAACACCGCACCTTCGTTCATTACGACGATACGGTCGCAGCAATTGGCCAGGTCATCCATGCTGTGCGAAACCATGACAACGGTCAGGCCCTCGCGATGGAGTCGACCGATGAGCCCTAGGAAATCCCTGCGCGCAGCCGGATCGAGCCCCGCCATGGGTTCATCGAGCACCAGGACTTCGGGCTCCATGGCGAGCACGCCGGCGAATGCCACACGCCGTTGCTGACCGCCCGAAAGCTCAAAGGGACTCTTGTCGCCGACCGTGGAAAGGTCGAGGCCCACGCGCGAGAGCGATGACTCGACACGACGGTCGACTTCATCTTGCGGCAAGCCAAGGTTGTGCGGACCAAACGCCACGTCCTGCGCCACGGTTTCGGCAAACAGCTGACGCTCAGGATATTGAAACACCACGCCGACCTTGGCCTTAACCGCGGCGGCGTCTTTCTTGTTTGACAGATCGAGCCCCAGCGCGCGAACGGATCCCTCCTGGGGGCGAATCAAACCGTTGAGATGCTGGACCAGCGTCGACTTACCCGAACCAGTATGACCTGCCAAGCCCAGGAACTCGCCGCGACGCACCGTCAGCGATACATCGCGCAGTGCCCACGGACTGCTGGGGTCGTTTCCCCAGAGAGCCTGTTTGCTCGATTTGCCCGCAGTGGCCGAGCGCTTATGCCAGCGGCGGCGCTCGCGCGGACTGAGCGAATAACTGTACGAAACATGGGATAGCTCTATGACGGGCTCCGACGCGTTGCCCTCGTTGTCTACCGGAACAGTGCCGTCAGCGATTTCCAACTGGGATGCGGAAGACTGCCCCGCGGTGCCTGCCCCACTCCGCTCGGCATAAGCCTGCGCAATCTCGGCGACCATATCCGCCTCACGCACCTGCGCGCAAACGGGCACGCCCTTCGCACGAAGTGCCCTACCTAGGCAGCACGACGCCGGCATATCCAGGTTGAGCTGCGCAAGCTCATCCGCCCGCGTCAAGATTTCCTCGGGCGTACCGAGCATGGCAACGTGCCCCGCCCGAAACACCGCGACACGATCGGCCTCGGCGGCCTCCTCCATAAAGTGCGTAATCATCACGATAGTCATGCCACGATCGTGAAGTGCGCGGCACGCTTTCATAAGACCCTTGCGTCCGCGCGGATCGAGCATCGAGGAGGCCTCATCCAAAATGAGCACGCGCGGCTCCATGGCGAGCACGCCGGCAAGCGCCACGCGTTGCTTTTGACCACCCGAAAGCGCATGGGTCTCGTGGCGCTCAAAGCCCACCAGGCCCACGCCCTTCAGCGCCTCGCGTACGCGCTGCGCAATTTGCGCCGATGGCACGCCAAGGTTTTCGGGACCGAACGCAACGTCATCTTCGACAAGCGTTGCCACCAGCTGATCATCGGGATTCTGGAATACCATGCCCGCGGTCGAACGAATGTCATAGACCAGCTCGAGGTCGGACGCATCCATACCGTTGATACGCACCGTGCCCGCATCGGGCTGCAACAGTGCATTCAGATGCTTGGCAAACGTCGACTTGCCCGACCCATTACCACCGAGGATGCAGAAAAACTCGCCGTCCTCGATGTTTAGATCGACGCCGTCGAGCGCCGGCACGGCACCGTCATAGCTAAAGGAAACGCCCCGACACTCAATCATGCGCGGCCTTTGACCTGGTCCTTCTTGGGCGTGATGAGATTAGAGACCGCCTTGTACACCGCCAGCGTGAGTACCGAGTTAAGCACAGTCTTGATGAGGTTAAACGGCAAAACAGCGGGAAGCATGAGCGGCAGAATCACATCGGCCGAGCCATACCAGAACCATACGCCAATAGTAAGGTTTGCGACCATAGACAGCGCTGTAGCGGCAATGACGCCGAGCACCAGGCCAATCACGGCACCCTTGTAGGTGTGCATCTTCTGATAGACGATAGCCGCAGGCAGAATATAGCCCAGCGTGGCAACCAAGTTCATAAGCGCACCGACCCAATCGCCCGTGGTAAGCGCATGGATAACGATCGCCATAGCGGCAACAGCTGTGCCGGCACCAGGGCCATACGCAAATCCACACACCATCGCCGGCACCAGCGACGGGTCATACGTCAAAAACGGCGCCGAAGGAAGGATGGGCAGCTGCACATACATAAACAGGGCGCCCAAGGCGCACATCAGCGCCATGGTAACGAGCTGTTTGGTGCTCCACCTATTCGTGTTCTCAAAATGGATATGCTGCGACTGTTCAGACATAAGATCACCTGCCTCTTTCATCCGGACTCTAACCGTTGGTACTGGGATCTCACCAGTTCAGCCGGCATGCGAACCAACGCACACACGGGTCGCGGACTCATCGGCTCGGTCGCAGGCACTTTACCTGCGCCACGGTACCCCTTTGGCACCGCCCGATTTACCGCCAGTGGGGAATTTCACCCCGCCCTGAAGACAAAGTATTCAGTTGCTTTCTGGCCATAGTATATGACAGCGCGGAAGAAATTGCAAGTCCCTAAATGAAAAAACGGCAAATTTCCCATGGGTCTTTACAAATCAGAACGGATGTTCTATACTGGACCCAAGACCAGAAGGAGGGAGGCGGAGACCATGCGGGGGCGGCAGTCGGCCTGCTGCTTTACAGGGCACCGGCCCGGTAAGCTGCCATGGCGGTATGATGAGGAGGACCTGCGCTGCGTGTCGCTCAAGGCCCGCATCGCGGACGCGGTGGAGGCGGCCTATCAGGAGGGGTTCCGCCACTTTCTCTGCGGCATGGCCCTGGGCTGTGACCTGTATTTCTGCGAGTGCGTCCTCCGCCTGCGCCAGACGCACCCGGATGTGACGGTGGAGGCGGCCGTTCCCTGCCCCACCCAGGCGGATGCCTGGCCGCCGGACCAGCGGCGGCGGTATGAGCAGCTGGTGGCCGCCTGCGATTTTGAGACTCTGGTATCCGCCCGCTACACCCCCACCTGCATGCAGCGGCGGGACCGGTATATGGTCACGCCGCGCTGCTGATCGCCGCCTTTGACGGGTCTCCCGGCGGCACCCGGTACACGGTGGAGTACGCCATGCGCCGGGGACTGGAGATCGTGGACCTGCCCATTGTGCTGGAGCCCGCCCGGTAGGCCGGGGCGCCTGGATGCGGAGACGTCCGGTGCCCCGGCTTTTTTCTTGCAATATGGGCCGGAGCCGTTGCGCGGGGAGCCCTGTTGTGGTATGTTGGAGAGGAAGGCAATCTGAGATTGCGGAACTTCCATGCTTGGTTGCTGGTATGCAACCGGGCGGCCTGATAAGCTGAAGGCATCCAAGAGAAGGGAGAATGCCTATGACATTCGGAGAGAAGCTGCAATCCCTCCGGCAGAGAGCCGGCATGAGCCAGGACGCGCTGGCCGAGCGCCTGCAGGTGAGCCGGCAGGGCG
>CAJKZP010000065.1:0-10896 GCA_905204415.1 uncultured Collinsella sp.
AATGCCGCGGCTTCGCGCTCGGCAGCGCGACGGCGGGCACGCACAACCTGGGCCTCGCTGATCTGTGCCAGTGCACGGGCCTGCGCAACCTCATCGGAAATGGGGGCCGCTGCATCGACGGCAGTGGACCGCTTCGCGCGCGTGGTGCGTGTCGTGCGACGCTTGGGCTTTGCGGCCTCCTCGCCGTCCGCAGCAGGCTTGGCCACACGACGCGTACGCTTGGGCTTAGCGGGCGCAGCCTCCTCGCTAGCAACGGGCGTGGTGGGCGCGGCGGCCTTAGGCGCCTCGGGAGCCGAGGCCTGCGCCGGCGCGGGCACCACAGCCTGGTCCGACGTAACCGGTGCAGCGGGAGCCGTTTGCGTCGTCGTTATTTCGTTTTCTTGTTGTTGATCAGACACAGTGTTTGCTCAACTTTCTTTTCAAGCCCTGCGATCACATGCTCCCTGCATATACCTTCAGGGCGGCTAAACAGTCTAGCTCCGTCCAAAAAGCGACGGGCACCATTGATCTGTATCGAGATGATTGCGTCAAATACGCAGCGTTAGTGTAACACAACCGCTGCCACCTGCAACTTAGTCATTGGGGACCTTCTTAAACGACTAGTCAAAAGGGATACTCTTTACAAAGTTCCGGCGTACAACATCGCCACATCATAAGCTGCGGTGAAATAGTTCCCAAAATCCCGGCCGACACCTCTCAAGCAGGAACTATTCCACCGCAACTCATAAGAAGAAGGCAGATCGAAACCTCAAGCATCGCGAAAACGGATAAGCTAAGGGGCAAGGGCATCGGCCCCAAGATCGACACGCCACGAATCGCGCCCATCTACTACGTTTACCCCCGCACCCCTGACCATACTCACTATTTTTCGAAAGTCGCAGACCTGCTACCTGCGGTTTTAATATTGCGATTTTCGGCGTGGTTCGGGGTACGCACTTAAACGTAGTAGATGCCCCGATTCTTGGCAGAGGGTGTTCCGCCGTTCCTCCACGGGACAACAATGATCTGTTTTCCTCCGTCCCCAAGGGGTCATTTTCAAAACTATGGTGGTTTACTACGATGAATCGCTCAACCACAATCACGCCAAAACCCGAAATAATAAAATCCCAGCTAGATGGCTTGCACTTTTCGGTAAAAAGCCCGTGTGATTGGAATCCCTCGATTCATCGTAGTAAACCGGTATAGTTGCGATTTAGTAGCATTTCCCAACACACCAAAAAGCACCGCCAAACGCAAAAAGCCCGACCTCTGCATGGAAATCGGGCTCAGAAGGCTCAGTTAAACCAAAACTGGACAGTCAAACGACCAACGCTTACATCTGCTCGGGTGCGGTCACGCCAACAAGGGTGAGCACCAGGGCGAGCGTTACGCGGACGGCGTCGCAAGCGGCCAGACGGGCGCGCGAGAGCTCGGGGTCGACGGGACGGCCCTCGCTCGGCAGAACCTGGCAGGCAGCATAGAAGCTGTGGAAGTCACCGGCGAGTTCCTCGGCAAAGTGCGTCAGGCGGAACGGGGCGCGATCGCGGGCGCAGCTACCGATGAGGTCGGTGAGCTCGTTGAGCTTACGCGAAAGGGCAAGCTCGGTCGGATCGGTCAGCAGCGAGTAATCGACGTTCTCGCCAATAGCCTTCTCGGCGACGGCCTTCATGCCCATCTCGGCGGCCTGCTCGGCGGTAACGTCGGCGGCACGGCGCAGGATGGAGCACACGCGAGCGTGAGCGTACTGCACGTAGTACACCGGGTTGGAGTTGTCGCGCTTCTTAACGGCCTCGATATCGAAGTCGACCATCTGGTTGGAGCTCTTGGAGATGAGCGTGTAACGGGCGGCGTCGGAACCGACCTCGTCGACGAGCTCCTGCAGGGTCACCATGGTGCCCTTGCGCTTGGACATACGGACGGGCTTGCCGTTGCGCAGCAGGTTGACGAGCTGGCCCAGCAGAACCTCAAACTTGCCGGGGTAACCGAGAGCGTCGCAGACGCAGCGGACACGGTCGATGTAGCCGTGGTGGTCGGCGCCCCAGATGTCGATGACGTGGTCGACGCGCTGGAACTTATCCCAGTGATAGGCAACGTCGGAGGCGAAGTAGGTGTACTCGCCGTCGGACTTGATCAGGACGCGGTCCTTGTCATCGCCCAGGTCGGTGGAGCGGAACCACAGGGCGCCGTCCTTGGTGTAGAGGTAACCCATCTTGTCGAGCTTCTCAAAAGCGCGGTCGACGGCGGAGGTGCCGGCGGTCTCGCCCTCGGTGTCCTTTACGTACAGCGAGCGCTCGGAGAACCAACGATCGAAGTCGCAGTTAACGGCATGGCAAAGGTCGCGCATGTTGTCGACCATCTTCACGTAGCCGCGCTCGCGGAAGCTCTCCATGCGCTCCTGCGGATCGGCGTTGACCCACTTATCGCCGTCGGTGCGCCAGAACTCGGCAGCCTCGTCGATAATGTAGTCGCCGCCGTAGGAGTCCTTGCCCAGAGTCTCGGCAAAGTTGTCCTGATACGGATGGGTCTCGGGGTGCTCGTCGTTCTCGTCGGCAACAAAGGCGTCGCGGTCGGCGATCAGCAGCTTGTGAGCCTCGTCGATATCCACGCCCTGCTTGGCGATGATATCGGCAAGCTGCATATAGCGCGTGCTGATGGAGTTGCCGAAGGTGTTCATCTGAGAGCCATGGTCGTTGATGTAGAACTCACGCTGGATGACGTAACCGGCGTGGTCCATAACACGGCAAAGGGAGTCGCCCAGAGCGGCCCAGCGGCCATGACCGATGTGCATGGGGCCGACGGGGTTGGCGGAGACGAACTCGACCTGGGTCTTCAGGCCGCCACCGACGTTGGACTTAGCGAAGTCCATACCCTTCTCGCGGGCCTCGCCAAAGATGGCGTTCTTGACGGCAACGGAGAGGTAGAAGTTGATGAAGCCAGGGCCGGCGATCTCGACCTTCTCGATCGCGGGATCCTCGGGCATATGGGCAACGACGGCCTCGGCGATCTTGCGCGGGGCGCAGTGACCCAGCTTGGCGGACTTCAGGGCCATGGTGGAGGTCCACTCGCCATGAGAAGTATCAGCCGGTCGCTCGATAGCGCAATCGTCAAGTTCAAATGCGGAAAGGTCGCCGGCCTCCTGGGCCGCAGCAAGCGCAGCGCGTACCAGCTCTTCAATCTTCTCGGGCATAGATCCTCCTTGTGTTAAAGCCCCCGAGCTCTTGGTCACTCGTAGGGCAAAAGCCAGAGTTTGTAGCACTCTATCACAAGCGGTAACTACTGTCGTAGGGTAAAGTCAATCGATATTGCATATGCACAAAATTGACTACAGTTGGCGCAAGCCCACTCAAAGATGGCGGTCTGCCTGCTGATTGTGCATCCGCCGAAAATGCATAAACATCTGCATGAGCCGCTCGGAATATCGAATACTCTTACCTATCGGAGTTGTGTGCTTTTCCTGCATAAAGTGATGGTTTGCGCACGTCAGCGTGGTATTCTTAACATACGTAAATTCGTATAAGTTGGAGGTAGCATGTTCTCAATCGGTCAACACGTCATTCATCCGGGTCAGGGAGTCTGCACCGTCGTCGGTTTTAGGGACGACACGCCGCAGCCCATGTTGCTGCTCGAGACCAAGCAGGGACATGCGCAGACAATTCTCATGTACCCCGTGGCGCAGGCCGACCGTCTGCATGCCGCCATCTCTCAGCAAGATGCCGAGCACCTGCTGAGCCACTACGACGAGCTGGAGTGCGACACCTTTACCGAGCGCAATAGTTCGCTCGAGGAGACGCACTTTAAGCAGCAGCTCAAGTTGGGCGCGCCCGAGACGGTTCGCGTGGCAAAAACCATGATGCACCGTATTCGCCAGGCCGAAGAAGCAGATAAAAAGCCCAGCTCCTACTACATGCGTGTGCTCAAGGAGGCCAAGCGCCGCTCCATCGAGGAGTTCGCCGTGGCCCTGGGCGTCACCGAAGAGGCCGCCGAAGCCCGCCTAGCCCAAGCCGCCCTCAACTAACCTGCCCACGCCAAAACCACCACAAAGGGGACAGGCACCTATGTGGTGGTTTTTTCGTTCTAGTCGTTCTAGTAGTATTCATTCTTAGCAATACCTACGAGCACAAGGAGTCTTTATGGCAGAACTGCTTTCCGCCGGAATCACCCGCGATCGCGCGTTCGAACTGCTCAACGAGCACAACAAGGACCCGTTCCATATCACCCACGGCGAGACTGTCGAGGGAACCATGCGCTACTTTGCGCGCGAGTTCGACCCCGAGAACGAGGAGTTTTGGGGTATCGTCGGCCTGCTGCACGACCTGGATTGGGAGGAGCATGAGGACGACCCCATGAACCACACCATCTATGCTGCCGAGATTCTGGAGGGCGAGGGCGCATCGCCCGAGCTCATTCGCGCTATTCAGACGCACACGTCCGATTTCAACACCTCGCTGCCCAAGCCCGAGCTGCAGATGGAAAAAATCCTGTTTGCCTGCGACGAGCTCACCGGCCTGATCGGTGCTGCCGTGATCATGCGTCCGAGCAAGAGCGTCATGGACTTTACGACTAAGTCGCTCAAGAAGAAGTTCAAGGACAAGCGCTTTGCCGCCGGCTGCTCGCGCGACGTAATTTCGCAGGGCGCCGAGATGCTGGGCTGGGAGCTCCCCGAGCTTTTTGACCGCACCATCGCGGCCATGCAGTCCTTCGCCCCCGATCGCGATACCTTCCAGGCCTAACATTAAAACCACCACAAAGGGGACAGGCACCTTTGTGGTGGTTTTTCGTTTACGAGAGGTTTAGGGGCGAACCTGGCCGGTACCGCGGAGCTTGTATTTGTAGGTGGTGAGGGCCTCGGCGGCAAAGGGGCCGCGGGCGTGGAGCTTTTGGGTCGAGATGCCGATCTCGGCGCCCAGGCCAAACTCGCCGCCGTCAGTGAAGCGCGTGCTGGCGTTGGCGTACACGGCCGAGGCATCGACCGCATCCAGGAAGCGCTCGCAGACGTCCGCGTCCTCGGCGATGATGGCCTCGGAATGCATGGTGCCGTAGCGGTTGATGTGCGCGATGGCCTCGTCCTCGTTCGCCACGACCTTCACGCTCATCTCGAGCGCCAGATACTCACGGCCCCAGTCCTCCTCGGTTGCGGCAACAAAGTCATCGCCCTCGGCAAGACCGGCATCGGCGCATGCGGTGCACGCAGCCTCGTCACCGTGAATCAGCACACCGTGGTCGTGCAACACAGCCACGGCCGCAGGCAAAAACGCGTCTGCCACGGCGCGGTCGACCAGCAGCGACTCGGCGGCATTGCACACGCCCACGCGCTGGGTCTTGGCATTGACGATAATGTTAAGTGCCTTGTCAAAGTCGGCGGATTCATGCACGTAAATGTGGCAGTTACCCGTGCCCGTCTCGATCACCGGCACGAGCGACTCGCGCACGCAGCGCTGGATCAGGCCCGCGCCGCCGCGCGGAATGAGCACATCGACAATGCCGCGAAGCTTCATGAGCTCGCCGGTTGCCTCGCGGTCGGTAGACTCGATCATCGAGACGGCCTCGCGCGGGAAGCCCTGCGCCTCGAGGGCATCGGCCAACAACTCGGCAATCATGGCGCACGAGTGATAGGCCAGCGAACCGCCGCGCAGAATGCAGGCGTTGCCGGTGCGGATGCAGATGCCCGCGGCATCGGCCGTCACGTTGGGACGTGCCTCATACACCATGGCGACCAGGCCCAGCGGCACGCTCACGCGGGTCAGGTCCACACCACTTGCAAGCACGCGGTGGTCGAGCACGCGGCCGACGGGATCGGGCAGTTCGGCGAGCTTCTCCAAGCCGGCGGCCATGCCCTCGACGCGCTCGGGCGTCATAAGCAGGCGGTCGAGCAGGCCGGCCGAGGTGCCTGCATCACGCGCAGCGGACATATCGAGCTCGTTGGCGGCAACGATGGAATCGACGCCGTCGCGCAGCGCCGCGGCCATGGCACGCACGGCCTCCTGGCGCTGGGCATCGCTCGCCGTGGCAAGCGCGCCCGAAGCGGCCTTGGCCTTAACGGCAAGATCGTAAACGTACGTGGCTATATCGACCGACATGGACGGCCCTTTCTCTTAGATGTTTGCCAACCATGGTAGCCGATTTGCACGCATCCTCGCCGACGGCGGTAGAATTGGTCAACCCGAAACACCGCAACGAACGGAAGTACCGCATGGCCCTCATCACTTCGTATCACGTCCCCGGCCTCTATGTCGAGGACCACAGCATCGACGTCCCCCTCGACTGGCGCGGCCTGGAGCCCATGCTTTTGGCCGTCGGCAGCACCATGCGCCGCGGCGCCACGCCAGCACCCATCGCCGGCGCACCCGAGAGCATCAAGCTTTTCTACCGCGTGGTCTGTGCCCCCGACCGCATCAACGACGATCTGCCGCTCCTCCTCTTTTTGCAGGGCGGCCCCGGCGGCGAACGCCCGCGTCCACTGTCGCCCACAAGCGATGGCTGGATCGAGGAGGCCGTCAAGCATTTCCGCGTCGTGCTGCCCGACCAGCGCGGCACCGGGCGCAGCAGCTGTGTTGACGGGCGCACGATTACCGCCTTGGGCGATCGCGCCGAGGCAGCAGGAGCCGATGCGGCCCGCTCGCAGGCGGATTTCCTTAAGCGCCACCTCGCCAGCTCCATCGTGCGCGATTTTGAGTACCTGCGCCTTGTGGGCTTTGGCGGCAAGCCCTGGGCCACACTCGGGCAGAGCTACGGCGGCTTTTTGACGTTGAGCTATCTATCGCTTTTCCCCGAGGGCGTAACGGCAAGCTTTACCTGCGGCGGCATTCCGCACGTGCCAGCGAGCGCCAGCGAGGTCTACGCGCACACCTTCCCGCGCATGGCGGCCAAGACCCAGCAGTATTACGACCGCTACCCCGCCGACGTTGAGCGCGTGGCGGCGCTGGCCGATGCGATCGAGGAGCAAAAGCCCGCGTTGCCCGACGGCTCGCCGATGACGGTGGAACGCCTGCAGCTCATGGGCAGCGACTTTGGCATGAAGCCGAGCTTTGAGCGCATGCACTGGATCATCGACCATGCGTTTGTTGATGGCGACGGCACGCTGAGCTGCGGTTCCTCGGTATCAGACAGCTTTTTGATGCGCGCCTTCGAGCGCACCAACACGCGTACAAACCCGCTGTACTGGACGCTGCAGGAGTTCATCTACGCCGACGGCGACACCATGCCCATTCGCTGGGCCGCGGCAGAAGAGAAGGCACACCGCGCCGAGTTCGACACGCTCGCGCGCCCGCTCATGTTTACCGGCGAGGCCATGTTCCCGTGGATGTTTGAGCAGATGCCCGAGCTCAAGCCGTTCAAACCCGCCATGGATCTGCTGATGGAAGACACCAGCTGGGACAAGATCTACGACCCGCAGCGCTTGGCCTGCAACGAGGTGCCACTCCAGGCCGCCGTGTACTTCGATGACATGTACGTGGATTCGGGTCTGCAGCTCGACACGCTCAGTCGCGTGGGCAACTCGCATGCCTGGGTGACGAACGAGTTTGAACACGATGGCCTGCACGGCAGCGTGGTGTTCAAGTACCTCTTCGACGAAGCCCTCAACCGCGGAGACCTGCGCCGGATCTTCTAGCAAAGGAGCGTCCCCACCTGCCGGCACAAAAGGAACGTCCTCAAGTGCCAGGTTAATGAAGTCATTGCAGAAAGAGGACGGAAAGCGAAAACACCCCTAAGCGAGCAAGGTGACGTGAAAGAGGAGGGCATTGACCTTTTGGTCATGCCCGACGATTGAACGTCAGATTGCCGTTTAGGGGCGTTTGCAGCGTCAATTGGTTAGGCGAAGACGATCAAATTATCTCGGTGTATCGCGGGCTTCTCGGCCAAATCTGCCAACAGGCGGTTGCCGGCAATCTGGTCCTGGCGGCGTCCTGCTGCAAGCTCCAGCACGTCCGAATCGGCTTCGGCGATACCGCGGGCGACAACCATGCCGCTCGGGTCGCACACGTCGAGCACATCGCCCTCGGCAAACTGGCCATCGACCTCGCGAATACCCACCGCAAGCAAGGAAGAACCACGGCTGACCAGCGCCTTCGCGGCGCCGTCATCGACCGTCACCGAGCCATGCGCCTTGTCGCCCAGTGCGATCCACAGCTTGCGGGGCGCAATGTCCAGACGCTCCGCCGGCGGATCGAACAGCGTACCCACGCTCTCTCCGCGGGCGAGGCGCACGAGCGCATCGGGCTCCTCTGAATGCCCGCCGTCATCAGAATGCGGCTCGCGCGAATCTTGGTAATCATGCCGCCCGTGCCCACCGATGTGGAAGAATCACCCGCCGAGGCGATAATCTTGGCATCAATCTTATGCACGACCGGAACGAACTCGGCCGTGGGGTCCTCGTGCGGATTGGCGGTATAGAGGCCATCGATGTCCGAGAGCGTCACGCACAGATCGGCAGAAACCAAGCAGCTCACAAGCGCCGCCAGCGTGTCGTTGTCGCCGAACTTGATCTCGTCGACGGTAACGGTATCGTTCTCGTTGACGACCGGCACCACTCCCAGCTCCACGAGGCGCAGCAGGGCGTCGCGCGCATGCAGGTAGGACGTGCGGCGGGCCGTGTCGTGGCGCGTGAGCAGCACGAGCGAGGTGAGCAGGTCGCGCGCATGGAACTCCTCGTCGTAGGCCGACGAGATGATGCACTGACCGGCCGAGGCGCAGGCCTGCAGGCTCGGCAGGTCGCCGACCGGCTTGCGGTCGAAGCCCAGCACGGGATAGCCACAGGCGATAGCGCCCGAGCTCACCACGACCAGACACCAGCCGAGCTTGCGCAGAGCTGCGGCCTGATCGGCAAGCCCGCCGATAAAGGCGCGGTTGACCTTGCCGTCGGCGCCCACCACCGTGGACGAACCGATCTTTACCACCATCGTTTTATAAGAAGTCGTCATACGTCAAACCAATCGAGTGTTGAGTGGGCGAGCGAGAAAATGATCCGTTTTCCTCCGTCCCCAAGGGATCATTTCATTAGTGAGCCCAGGGAAAGGCGGAAGCCGCGGCCATGTTCTTGCGCACGAGCTCGTCGCGCACCTGTGCCAGGCCCTGCTCCATGCCCACCACATAGGTCTGCGGGTACAGGAAGCGCTTGTAAACCGGATCCAGATGATCGAGTGCCCAAGCACAGCGCTCACGCGCGTCCTCGATGCTCTCACGCGGAGCCACCGCACTGCCATCGCGCACGATCGGCACCAGCAGGTCGCGATACTCGAGCTCGGACACATCGGTCACCAGGGCGGCATCGTTCACGGCCACGAGGGTATTGCCGCGCGCGGCGCCCTCCCCCGCTAGATGATCCTCGTCATAGATCATGTCGCAAATCGGGCCGCCAAAGCCGTCGTAATAGCGGCGCACGCGCTGCACGCCCGGGATCGTGCGCTTGTAAGGCTGCTCGGAGAGCTTGACCACCGGCGTCCACGGGTCCGCCTCGCTCGCACGGCGGGCGGAAAGCTTGTACACGCCGCCCAGCGCCGGCTGGTCATAGCAGGTCGCGAGCTTGGTACCCACGCCAAAGCTATCGATGGGCGCACCCTGGTCGATCAGTGACTGAATCGTGTACTCGTCCAAATCGTTGGAAACCGAGATCCCCACATAGGGCAGGCCCTCGGCATCAAAACGGCCGCGGACATACTTGGACAGCTTGGCGAGGTCACCCGAGTCGATGCGAATGGCCGACAGGCGCTCACCCGCCGCCTCCATCTCCTTGGCAACCGTAATGGCATGCTCGCAGCCCTCACGCACATCGTAGGTGTCGATGAGCAACGTGCAGTTCTTGGGGCTCGACTTGGAAAAGGCACGGAAGGCCTCGAGCTCGGAGTCGAAGCTCATCACCCAGCTGTGCGCATGCGTGCCAAAGACGGGAATACCGTAGCGGCGACCGGCGAGCACATTGGACGTAGAGGAACAGCCGGCAACGTAGCTCGCGCGCGCGACGGCCAGGCCGCCATCGGGGCCCTGGGCGCGGCGCAAGCCAAACTCGGCAACGGGACGGCCGTCCGCTGCCAGCACCACGCGCGCCGTCTTGGTGGCGACAAGTGTCTGGAAGCCGACGATGTTAAGCAGCGCCGTCTCGAGCAGCTGGCACTCCAGCGCGGGGCCGGTGACGCGCACCATGGGCTCGCGCGGAAAGACGAGCTCGCCCTCGGGGACGGCGTCGATATTTACATGCGCACGAAAATCGCGCAGGTAGTCGAGGAATCCAGGCTTGAACATCGCGCCGCCGGCCGGGGCCTGGAGCGAGGCGAGGTAGTCGATATCCTCGGGCGTAAAGCGCAGGTTCTCGACCAGCTCGGGCAGCTCGGCGGTACCGCACATGACGGCGTAGGCACTACCAAAGGGATGGTCGCGGTAAAACGCGGTAAAACAACCCTGCTCATTGGCCTTGCCGCTCTCCCACAGGCCTTGGGCCATAGTGAGCTCGTACAGATCGGTGAGCATTGCAATGTCGGTGGGATGCGAGATGTCGGTCAAAGCCATGGGGCGACCTTTCGGATGCGTTGTGCAGAAGTTGAGGGTTGGACGAGAGCGGAGCATGCGGACATGACGCCCGATGCAAATCGGTTAGAGCAGGCCCATGCTGGTCATGATCGTGTAGCCCATAAAGACGACAAATGCGACCAAGGCGAGCACGATGATGATTTTTTGAGCCGGAGCCATGCCGGGGATCTCATTCTCGCCCGTGGGCTCCTTGGAGGTGACCATGCGCTGGGCAAAGGTCATCTCGTCACGGCTCGGCGTGGGCTCGGCAGGCTTGGGGCGGGCGGCCTTTTTAGGCTGAGGTTTGGCCGCGGCAGGCGCAGGCTTCGCGGCGGCGGGCTTGGGCGCAGGCTTGGGCGCGGGCTTGGGCGCGGGCTTGGGCGCGGGCGCGGCGTTCGCGGCGGCCTCCTCGGCCTT
>CAJKZP010000066.1:0-10731 GCA_905204415.1 uncultured Collinsella sp.
GGCCCTTTTCGTTCCTGAGGCGCGGCGCCGAAGACAGTAGGCTGTACGCGGGGGGAGGCCCTTTTTTCCGGCGGGCCTTTTTTCTTCAAAGGCGGTTCTCTATACGCTGGGGGGCGCGTTTTTTCATGGCGCCCTTCTCCCTCCCGGAGGCGCGCCGTTTTCCCTTCCGCATGTTTGTACTGGACAAACGGGGGGATTGGCTGTAGTTATCCACAGATTACGTTTTTCACTTTGAGGAGTACTATCATGGCCCATAAGAAAATCGAGCGTAAGAAGGAACTTGATCGTCGTCGCAAGCGTCGCGCCGAGCGCATCAAGGCCCGCATTCACGAAGCTCAGGCTGCTGCCAAGAACAGCAAGTAAGTCTGGCGATCTTTCTTGTGCCGGAGCCCCGGCACGAAGCAGCGGATGCGCCCCGGCGCTTCCGCTGTTTCTCCTTTGTCCGAATTCCGGGAAATCGTCAGGTTTTCCGGTTGTTTTGTCAGTGAAGGCCGCTTGGAGCGGTCCTGAATGCCCTTGGTGGAGCGAGTCGATGCCGATTTACGAATACCGTTGCCGGAAGTGCGGCAACGTGTTTGAAGAATGGGTAAAAACGTTTGATTCTCCGGAGCTTGAGCCCTGCCCCAAGTGCGGCGGCGAGATGTATCAGCGCGACGACGACAAGCCCGAGACCATCAAGAATCGTCTCGACGTCTACGAGAAGTCCACGAGCCCGCTCGTCGACTACTATCGTGGCCAGGGTCTGCTCAAGTCGGTCAACGGCGACCAGGCTCGCGAGACTGTGTACGGGGATGTCAAAGAGGCTCTCGGTCTATGATCAAGATTAAGTCTGCAACGCAAATTGAGCAGATGAAGAAGGCAGGAGCGCTATCTAAGATGGCGCTCCGCCACGTTGGAGCCATGGTTCGCCCCGGCGTGTCGACCTTCGAACTCGATCAGCTTGCCGAGCAGATTATCCGCATGCATGGCGGCACCCCTGCCTTTAAGGGTTACGGTGGGTTCCCGGGGACCATTTGCGCATCGATTAACGATGCCGTGGTTCACGGTATTCCTAACCCTGACATGATCCTGCGTGATGGCGATATCATCTCCATCGATACGGGAGCTGTCGTTGACGGTTGGGTCGGCGATAACGCCTGGACGTTTTTCGTCGGCACCCCCACGCCCGAGGCCAAGGCCCTGTGCGAGGTTACGCGCGATTGCCTTAAGGCTGCCATTGAGCAGGCTGTTCCCGGTAACCATATCGGGGATGTCGGTTATGCCGTTCAGTCCCTCGCTGAGTCTCACGGTTACGGCGTGCTTCGCGATTACGTGGGGCATGGTATCGGCCGTGTGATGCACGAGGACCCCAACGTTCCAAATTATGGAAAGAAGGGGAGAGGCGTTCGCCTTCAGGCTGGTATGGTCATCGCCATCGAGCCGATGGTTACGATGGGTTCCAATCATGTGAGCACAGGCTCCGATGGTTGGATCGTTACGACCAACGACCACCTGCCCGCCGCGCACTACGAGAACACCGTCGCCATTACCAATGACGGTCCGGTGATTCTTACCACGGATGCCCAGGGTTCCTGGTGTTCCCTGCAGGGCGGAGAAATGTAACAAGTTCCACTTAGATGTGGAGCCATTACGAAGATATTACGATACGTGCATGCGTATTGTAGAATACTCAATCGCTGTCGTTTTCTAGAGAAAGATGATTGCTTGTGAAGAAGGAAGACGCAATTGAGCTCGAGGGTACGGTAAAGGAACCGCTGCCCAATGCCATGTTTAAGGTTGAGCTCGAGAACGGTCATTCGGTTCTGTGCAACATTTCTGGCAAGATCCGAATGAATTACATCCGCATTCTCCCCGGTGACAGGGTTGTCGTGGAGCTTTCCCCGTACGACCTGACCCGCGGTCGCATCACCTATCGCTATAAATAGCGGCACGCATACACGCTCTTTTCCGACTGCAGGCTTAGCTCAACCTACGGTCGGTTTGCGTGTGAAGACCAGCCATAGTTTTAAACGCCTGCGGCTGGGCGAGTAGATAGTAGGGAAGTAGTTTGAGCGCTACCGAAAGGAAGAACGATGAAGGTACGTCCTTCGGTCAAGAAGATGTGCGATAAGTGCAAAATCATTAGGCGCCATGGCAAGGTCCTCGTCATTTGCGAGAACCCCCGTCATAAGCAGCGTCAGGGTTAAGAGAGGAGACTACGTTGGCCCGTATTAATGGTGTCGACCTCCCGCGTGAGAAGCGCGTTGAGATCGGTCTGACCTACATTTACGGCATCGGCCGCACCACTGCGACGAAGATTTGCGTCGAGTGCAACGTTAACGTGGATACGCGCGTTAAGGACCTCACCGAGGATGAGGTTAACGCCATCCGCGATTATATCGATAAGAATCAGATCATGGTTGAGGGCGACCTCCGCCGTGAGCGCAACCAGAACGTCAAGCGCCTTATGGACATCGGCTGCAACCGTGGCCTTCGTCACCGCAAGGGCCTCCCGGTCCGCGGCCAGCGCACCCACACTAACGCTCGTACCCGCAAGGGCCCGAAGCGTCAGATCGGTGCTAAGAAGAAGAAATAAGGAGCGCTAGATAGATGGCTACTGCTAAGAAGAACGTTCGCGCTGCCCGTCTGAAGCGCGCGGACCGTAAGAACATTTCCGTGGGCCAGGCTCACATTCGTTCTACGTTCAACAACACGATCGTTTCGATCACCGATCCCCAGGGCAACGTCATTTCCTGGAAGTCGGCTGGCCAGGTGGGCTTCAAGGGCTCCCGTAAGTCCACGCCGTTCGCTGCCCAGATGGCTGCCGAGGCTGCTGCCAAGCAGGCCATGGAGCACGGCATGAAGAAGGTTTCCGTCTTCGTCAAGGGCCCCGGCTCCGGTCGTGAGACCGCCATCCGCTCCCTCCAGGCTGCTGGCCTCGAGGTCTCGAGCATCCAGGACAAGACCCCCATTCCGCACAACGGCTGCCGCCCCAAGAAGCGTCGCCGCGTGTAACTGAAAGGATCGTATCAATATGGCAATCGACAGGACTCCTGTTCTTAAGCGCTGCCGTCAGCTCGGGATCGATCCCGCTGAGCTCGGTTACAGCAGCAAGAAGGAATCTATCCGTCAGCCCAAGCGCCGTCGCAAGGAATCTGAGTACGGCATGCAGCTGCGTGAGAAGCAGAAGGTCAAGTTCATTTATGGCGTTCTGGAGAAGCAGTTCCACGGCTACTTCAACAAGGCCCGTAAGATGAACGGCGTCACCGGTGAGAACCTCATGATCATCCTTGAGTCTCGCCTCGACAACGTCGTCTTCCGTCTTGGCTTCGCCCGCACCCGCAAAGAGGCTCGTCAGTCCGTCCGTCATGGTCACTTCACCGTGAACGGCAAGCGCGTTGACATCCCGTCCTACCGCGTTAAGGCCGGCGACGTTGTCGCTGTCGGCGAGAAGTTCCGTGACCTCCTCCCCATCAAGGAGGCCCTGATTTCCTCCGAGCGCTTTGAGGTCCCTGGCTGGCTCGAGGTCGATATCGAGAAGCTGTCTGGTAACGTGCTCGCTCTGCCGACGCGTGAGCAGATCAGCGGTGATATCAACGAGCAGCTCATCGTCGAGCTCTACTCTAAGTAGTCCATCCGGGCTGCTGAGGCTGGAGGTAATACATGTCAGAATTCATTAGGCCTCAGGTTCAGGTCGAAGAGATCAACGAGACCTCTGCTCGTGTCTCCGTCGAGCCGCTCGAGCGTGGCTACGGCGATACGCTGGGTAACTCGCTTCGTCGTGTTCTTCTGTCCTCGCTCGAGGGTGCCGCCGTCGAGGCCATTCAGATCGATGGTGCGCAGCACGAGTTCATGACCATCCCTAACATGGTCGAGGATGTCACCGACATCGTCCTGAATGTCAAGGGTCTTGTCTTCAGGGCTCTCGGCACGACCGACGAGGCGACCGCAACCATCTCGGTTGACGGCCCCTGCGAGGTCACCGGTGCGGACTTCTTTATTCCGTCCGAGTTTGAGCTGGTCAACCCCGAGCAGCACATTGCTACGCTCACCGAGGGTGGCCATCTCACCATGAGCATGCGCATCGGCTATGGCCGCGGCTATGTCTCTGGCGAGGCTAACAAGCGTGACAACGATCCCATCGGTGTGATCCACGTCGACTCGCTGTACTCGCCGGTGTCCCGTTGCGCCAAGCTCGTTGAGGCTTGTCGTGTCGGCCAGCATACCGACTACGACCGCCTTGTCCTCGAGATCGAGACCAACGGTTCCATCGCTCCGCGCGACGCCGTGGTCCAGGCTGCCAATATCATTAACCAGCATATGGCCGCCTTTATGAACCTTGCCGAGACCCCCGAGGTCGAGGAGGAGGCTTCGATCTTCGCTCCCGAGGTCACCAACGACAACGCCGAGCTGGACAAGCAGATTGAGGACCTGGACCTTTCCGTCCGTTCCTACAACTGCCTTAAGCGCGCCAGCATTCACTCGGTCCGTCAGCTCGTTGAGTTCTCGGAGAACGATCTGCTCAACATCCGTAACTTCGGTGTTAAGTCGATCGAGGAAGTGAAGGACAAGCTTGAGTCCATGGGCCTGAGCCTGAAGGCTTAATGCTTCGCATATTTGAGGAGAAACTAGACCATGCGTCACAACGTTAAGAAGGGCCTGAAGCTCGGCACCGATGCGAGCCACACCAAGGCCATGAAGAAGAGCCTTGCTAAGGCTCTCTTCGAGAACGACCGCATCAAGACCACCGAGACCCGCGCTAAGGCGCTGCGTTCGGTCGTCGATCCGATCATCACCTGGGCCAAGAAGGGCGACCTGCACTCTCGTCGTCTGGCTATCGCCAAGCTCGGCGATAAGCAGCTCGTTGCCGAGATCTTTGACAAGGCTGCTCAGGGCATGTGGCAGGACCGCAACGGCGGTTACACCCGCATCATGAAGCTCGGTAACCGCAAGGGCGACAACGCTCCCATCGTTATCATGGAGCTCGTCACCGAGCCTTGCACGCCTAAGGCCAAGAAGGCTGCTCCGGCCCCCAAGAAGGCCGCTGCTCCCAAGAAGGTTGAGGCTGTCGAGGAGACCGCTGCTGAGGAGACCGCTGAGTAGACATTCTGTCTGCATAGGCTATATTCGAGGGGTACGTTCGCGTACCCCTCTTTTTTTGTCGCAATATCGTTGCTAGTTTGTTGGGAGCGCCCATGACTGCGCCGTCTGATTTCAATTCGACCCCCGAGCTCGACGCCACCCTTGTATTTCGCGTGGCCTACGATGGCTCCTCCTATAGCGGATTTGCCGAACAGCCGGGCCAGACGACGGTTGCGGGCGAGCTACGCCGTGCCATCGAGACGTTGCTGCGCCGCCCAATCGATCTGACGTGCGCGGGGCGTACCGATGCCGGCGTGCATGCGGTGGCCCAATACATCAGCGTGCCTGTAACGGACGCTGAGCTCGCGTGTACGCGCCGTAGGTGGCTGAGGGCTATGGATGCCCTCCTTCCCAAAGACATCGCCATAAACGAGGTCTACAAGGCTCGTAAGGGCTTTTCTGCGCGCTTTGACGCGCGTTCTCGCACGTACACCTATCGTATTGCCGATCGTGATGCGCGGCCCGTGCTGTCACGTGGTGCCGTGTGGTGGCATCGCTATCCCCTCGACGTCGATGCGATGGCGGCCGCCTGCCCTGCGCTTTTGGGCGAGCAGGACTTTAAGAGCTTTTGCAAGGTCGCCTCTGCCGTGGGCAAACCTACGCACCGTTGCGTGATACGGGCCGAGTTTGGCCATGAGATCGCCTTTGGCGAGGACATCCTCACGTTTACCATCGAGGGCAATGCGTTTTTGCATTCGATGGTGCGAACCATTGTGGGCACTCTTGTCGAGATCGGCATGCATCGCCGCAGTCCTGAGTGGATGCGCGAGGTAATTGACGCCTGCGATCGCACCGCAGCTGGTCCTACGGCACCCGCATGCGGTCTTACTTTTATGGGCGTGGACTACGACCCCGCCGAGCTTGTGGTCCTCGATTAGGGAAGAGACTGCCTGACGGCGATCTATGTGTGCGGCGCCTGTGGGCGGGGCGTGTGCAACATCTGTTCTTGACGTGCATCGCGACGGGTGACCGCCCGCATTAATTGACGGGGTGTACCATGAACGACAGTTTGTTACTAGCTGTCGAGAGGACGGAAAACTTGGTTCGACGTGGTTCGCATCCGCGACTTTCGGTGATCCTGATTGTTGAGGGTTCGCCCAGTTATGCGATGCGCGCTCTCGAGAGTGTCCAGAACCAAGACCTCTACGATTTGCAAATTGTCGTCGTTTGCCGCGGCGTGGTAGCCGGTGTGCGCCATTCGCTCGAAGTTGCCGCCGGCAGAGACATTCATATTGATTTGATTGATGCTGAGGACCCAGCGCCTGGTGCCTGTTTGCGTGCCGGCTTTGCGGCTTCGCGCGGCTCCCAGATCATTGCGATGAATGCCAATGAGTGGTTTGCGCCGCAGTCCCTTTCGCAGATGGTCGACAGTTCGTGCGACGCTTCGGCTGACATCGTGTTCCCTTCTGTTTCGCTCGATCGCTACGATGCCCACCGCGAGCGTCATTCCCGAGTTTTGGACGCGGCATCCGTTTCTGGCGATGGGGACCAGGCAGCTTGCCTGACCCAGTTGATCTCCCGTGGTTTAATCCGACAGTCCTCCGGCGTGCTGTATGATCGCGCCCTCTTTGAGGCATGCCTTGCGCATGGCGATGCATTTCGCACGGTGTCTTTTTTGACGTTCGCGCTTTCGCAGGCAAAGAGCGTTTCGGGATGTGGTCGTGCCCGTTTTCATGCAGTGGCGCCATCGATTACGGAGACGTTTGACCCCACGATGTTTGCCAGGCTTTCTGATGATATCGGGGCGCTCGACAGGCTTGCTGACTCGCTTGCCGTCGGGGGCGGTAGCGATCAGTTGAAACTGGTCTGCCAGCGGTATTACTATACCGGCCTGGTTGCCTGCATCGAAAATTTATGTCTGAGCCCCCATGGGGTGTCTTCAATAGAGCGTTCGGCCCGTTTGCATGATATGCTCGATGCGCAGCGTACCCGTCAGATGGTTGTGGCCCTTAAGGGCAATCATCGTGGCCTAGGTCTACTCTATGGTTCGATAGCCAGCGCCAAGCCCATGCGGTGTGCGTTGTATACGCATCTGGCGGCCTTTTTCAATCGTTCGGGCGCCAGGACTGTCTAGTAGCGTGATTTTCGAAATAAATTGCATGGAATTGTTTCGAAATGCGTTCTTATTCACTAAAACCCTCAAATAGCGCTAAACTATTCAATCACTAAGTGATTGTCTCCGCCATCTTTTGGAGTGAGGTTTTGTATGGCCAAAAAACGCAATGGGCGCCAGGATGCCATCAGAGATATTGTTCGCAATAAGGACGTACGCACGCAGCGCGTTTTGGTAGACGAGCTTCGCGCCATGGGTTTCGATTGCACGCAGGCGACCGTTTCGCGCGACATCGCGGACATGGGACTGCGCAAGCTCCCCGAGGGCATCTATGTCCTTGCCGAGGACCTGCATCTGCAGCGCATGGTTTCCGAGTTGGTTACCGGCGTACTGCGCACCGATAATCTGGTTATGATCAAGGCGCAGCCCGGTACGGCTTCTGGTATTGCCGCAGCTGTCGATGCTGCGGAGCTGCCCGACGTGCTTGGCTCGCTTGCCGGCAACGACACAATCTTGGTCATTGCGCAGACGGCCGAGGACGGAGAGCGTCTTGAGGCACTCATCAACAAGCTGAGTAACTCTCACAAGTAGGGGAGTAGCGGCACTGCTGCTGTGCCGTTTGTTGCTATAGGTAATTGCCGAGGGCGTTGACGAAGGTCAGCGCCCTTTTTGCATGCCAGTGCCTGTTGCCCTATCGGTCCTGTAGCCGGAGCCGTCGCGGCATCTTGTGGTATCTGCCGAAATAAAGAAGCGCCCGAGCAGCGTACGTGCTGCTCGGGCGCCTTGTTGTCAGATGACGCTTTGCGCCTACTGGCCCGTAGAGGGGTCGGGCGTGGGCGTGGGCGTGGGATCGGGGGTAGGCGTCGGCGTGCCGTCGCCGCCGTCGCCGCCTGTGCCACCGTCGCCACCTGTCGTACCGTTACCGTTGCCGTTGCCGCCGGAGGTGTCGCCGCCCGGGGTTTCAGTGGTCGTGGTTGTCGTCGTAGTGGTTGTGGTGGTCCCTTCCTCCTCGTCTTCGTCCTCTTTGTCTTCCTTTTTGTTGGTTGTGCCAAAGAACTTCCAAGAGTCATTGCTCTTGTATTGAGGCGCCGTGCCGGTCGGGAACTCCTCGCGCTCTTTGCCGGCCAAGACCGTATCCATGAATTTCTTGAAGACGGGCAGGTTGGCGGAATAAGGGTGTAAGTCTGCACCGTTCTTTTTGATGGGGATCTCGCCCTGGGAGTAGCCGTTCCAAAGCGCAACGGAGAGTTGTGGGGTGTAGCCGCAGAACCACAGGTTGGTAACATCACTGGTGGTGCCCGTCTTGCCGGCACATGGCTGGTTGACGCTCAGGGCGCCCGAAGCGCCGGTGCCGCTGCCACGCATGACGCCGCTCAGGGTATCGGTTACGGCTGCAGCCTCACCGGCGGTGAGCACCTGTTGCGGATTGTCGGTGTGCTGATACAGCACTGATCCGCTGCGGGAGATGATCTCGGTGATGGCGATGGGTTGGCGATAGTATCCGCCGTTGGCAAAGGCGGCATAGGCGGCGGCCATCTCGAGCGGCGAGATAGAGCCGGTGCCGAGCGTCATGACGGGCACGTCTTCGAGGTTGTCCTTCTTGGGATCGATGCCGAGTTTTTTGGCAAGCGAGATGATCTTGTCGTTGCCGATGGCGTCTGCGACCTGGACATAGCCGGTGTTGGACGAAACCGCCGTCGCCTGTTTGAGCGAAATGGAGCCAAAGCTCTGGTTTGCGTAGTTCTGGACCTTGGCAGAAGAATTTTTAAGGGGGAGCGGCGAGTTGCAGTTGAGGGTGATATTGGGATCCATGCCGCACTGGATGGCAGCGGCGAGCGTGAACGCCTTAAACGAGGAGCCCGTGGGACGTTTGGCCGTTGCGTGGTTCACGTGGTTCTGGTCCGAGTTGTAGTCATAGCCGCCCACCATGCACTTGATGTAGCCGGTCTTGGGGTCAATGACCACCATGCCCATGTCCAGGCCGTCGAGTCCGATTTTGTCAAGCTGCGAGCGCACGGCCTCCTCGGCCACCTGCTGCATCGTGGGGTCGATGGTGGTCTTAACCGTAAGGCCGCCCTTAAAGAGCACGTCGGTGGAGAACTCCTGCTCCAGCAGCTGCTTAACGTAGGAGACAAAGTAGGGCTGAGAGTACACGTCGACGCCACTGCCTGAAATCTCGGTCACATTGAGCGTGATGGGCTCGGCCTGAGCGGCATCGTGCTCTTCCTGCGTGATGTGGCCCAGGCGCAGCATGTTGTCCAGAACCTTGTTGCGGCGGGACAGCGCCAAGTCGGGGTTAACCGTGGGGTCGTATTGAGAGGGCGAATTGGGAAGGCCGATGAGCAGCGCGGCCTCGCTCAGGGTGAGGTCGGCGGCAGTCTTGGACAGATAGGTCTCGGCGGCGGCCTCGATGCCGTAGGCGCCGTGACCGTAGTAGATGGTGTTGAGGTACATCATGAGGATATCGTCTTTGGAGTACATGTCCTCCATCTTGATGGCGATATAGGCCTCGCGCACCTTACGCTCGATGGTCGAGTCGAATTGTTCCTCCTGCAGGATGGTGTTGCGGACCAGCTGCTGGGTGATGGTCGACGCGCCCTCGTGACCGCCGGTGAGGGTTGCCACCGATGCACGTGCAATGCCCCAGAGGTCGATGCCGCCATGCTCATAGAAGCGCTCGTCCTCGACATCGATGGTGCCCTGCAGCACGTAGGGGGACACTTGGTCCTTGGTGATGGACTTGCGGTTTTGAGTGTAGAAACTCGCAATGGTATTGCCGTTGCAGTCGACGATGTCGGTGGGCTCGCTGACCAGATAGGCGTTGGCGTCGGTGTAGTCGGGCAGGTCGGACAGCCAGCGGTTGACGTTGCCGATCATGCCGATGCCAAACGCTACGCCCGCGATAAGCAGAAAGCCCAAAAACGAGAGCAAGATCATGGGAAGGGCATGCGTCTTGGAGCGACCGCGTCCCTGTCGTTGGCGAGGACCCATAGATTGACCTCCAGGTATGTCGTGCCAGGCGCTAGGTGTGTTGCCGGGCAGGATGGACATAAGTTATTACACATTAAACCAATCGGGGCACGTGAGGCCTCGTGTATGCTGGTTGGAAGCAATTTTCAGAGTGAAAGCACACCTTGGCAAGGAGTTTATCGATGGCGATTCGGCCGATGGAACCGAGCGGACAATGCGAAAGCGAGTTGGCGGCGGCTGGAGTGGCGCTGCCCGAGCTGCTGGCGCCCGCTGGCGGGCTCGACCAGATGCTCGCGGCAATTGCGGCGGGTGCCGATGCCGTCTATGCGGGGCTGGACGGATTCAACGCTCGAGTGAGCGCGCATGGCTTTAGCGATGATGAGTTCGCGCGCGGTTGTGCCGTGGCCCATGCCCATGGCGTGCGTGTGTACGTGACGCTCAACGTGTTCGTGTTCGATGATGAGCTTGCTGACGCCGTGGCGTTGGGGGCGCATGCGCATGCGTTGGGCGCCGATGCGTTGATTGTGGCCGATGCCGGGCTGGCTTGCGCGCTTCGTGCGGCGATTCCGGGGGTCGGGATTCACCTG
>CAJKZP010000067.1:0-10660 GCA_905204415.1 uncultured Collinsella sp.
TCGACGCTGCAAACCCGCCAGAGCGGCAATCTGCCTTTCAACTTCGGCGGCATGATCAAAAGATCAATGCCGCCTTGTTTCAAGGCACCTTGCTCGCTCTGGCGGGTTTTCGCTGTCGTTGACAAAGCGTCGGCGTTACCTCGGCTGTTGGATGTAGTCGTTGGGGCAGTTCTTAAATGACTAGTCGTTTAATGCACCAGTTTCTGTCGAGTCGGTGCTGCTTGCGGGTTGCCCGTATAATGGTTTGCGTATGAACCGCAACCAAGGAGTTCCAGTTTATGGACCAGAACCTTTTTAAATTCGACCTGATTGCCGAGGATCCGACAACGCATGCGCGTGCCGGTGTGCTGCACACCCCGCACGGCGACATCGAGACGCCGATCTTTATGCCCGTGGGCACCAAGGCAAACGTCAAGGGCATCCCCACCGAGACCGTCAAGCAGCTCGGCGCCCAGATCGTGCTTGCCAACACCTATCACCTGTCCATGCGTCCCGGCGAGGACACCATTGCCGAGCTGGGCGGCCTGCACAAGTTTATGAACTGGCACGGCCCCATTCTTACCGACTCGGGCGGCTTCCAGGTGTTCAGCCACAACGACGCCGTCAAGCTCACCGACGAGGGCGTGCGCTTTATCGTCAACGACTACGACGGCCGCCACGTGTTCTGGACGCCCGAGGACAACATGGAAATCGCCATGAAACTCGGCTCCGACATCTGCATGCAGCTGGACCAGTGCCCGGGCTATCCCGCCACGCGCGCCTACGTTGAGCGCGCCGTTGAGCTGTCGAGCATGTGGGCCGAGCGCTGCTATAAGGCGCATACCCGCGATGACCAGGCGCTCTTTGGCATCGTCCAGGGCGGCATGCACCTGGACCTGCGCCTGCGTTCGCTGCGCCACCTGGAGGAGTGCGGCGACTTCCCGGGCTACGGCATCGGTGGCTACTCGGTGGGCGAGGACCACGAGACCATGTTCGAGACGCTGGCATCGCTCGCGAGCGAGTACATGCCCAAGCACAAGCCGCGCTATCTGATGGGCGTCGGCAACCCCACCACCCTCGTGCGTGGTGTGGGTGTGGGCATCGACATGTTCGATTGCGTGCTGCCGACGCGCACCGGCCGCATGGGTACGGCGTTTTCGAGCGAGGGTCGCCTCAACTTCCGCAACGCCCGCTTTGCGCACGACGACGGTCCCATCGATCCCACCTGCACCTGCCCGGTGTGCACGGGCGGCTACAGCCGCGCGCTCATTCGCCACATGGTCACGCAGAAGGAGATGCTCGGCGGCATTCTGCTTTCGATGCACAACATCTATTACCTGCTCAACCTTATGCGGCGTGCCCGCCAGGCCATTATCGAGGGCCGTTACGGCGCGTTCGTGAGCGACTGGATGAACAGCCCTGCGGCGGTGGATTACTAAGAGCTGCGGCGGGCGCGCTTGCGGGGCGCGAGCAACGGCAAAGGCCAGGTGGCGATCGGTCATCACGTTTGCTAACACCGTCTGCGCGACCGCTGACCGATAGCTTGCAAGCACTTGATGCATCGTGGGTACCATACCGAATAGTTGATGCTCGGGCGGGTGTTTGACGCATGGCGTCGACCCCGCCCGTTTCTATTTTCGATAGGAGTACCCCATGATTAAGAACGAGAACGTCGAGGGCGAGCCGGCCTACGACGAGACGTACCGCCGCGGTCCCGTGGTCATGCGCGGCCCCATGATTCCTAAGGACAACACCTACGCCAACCTGCTGGCGCCCGAGGATTCAACCGACTGGCTGCACGCCGACCCCTGGCGCGTGCTGCGTATTCAGGCAGAATTTGTCGATGGCTTTGGCGCGCTTGCCGAGCTTGGTCCTGCAGTGACCATCTTCGGCAGTGCCCGCACGCCCAAGACCGATCCGCTCTACAAGGCGGCGCGCACCGTCGGTCGCAAGATTGCCCAACGTGGTGTGGCGGTTATCACCGGCGGCGGTCCCGGCGTTATGGAGGCAGCCAACAGGGGGGCAGCGAGCGCCAACGGCAAGTCGGTCGGCCTGGGTATCGAGCTTCCGCACGAGCACGGGCTCAACAAATACGTGAACCTCGGCATGGACTTCCGTTACTTCTTTGTGCGCAAGACCATGTTCGTCAAATACAGCTCGGGTGCCATCGTGTTTCCCGGTGGTTTTGGCACGCTCGACGAGATGTTCGAGGTGCTCACGCTGGTGCAGACGCACAAGGTCAAGCGCATGCCCCTCGTTTTGGTGGGCGCCGAGTACTGGCAGGGCCTGTTCGACTGGCTCAACGGCCCGGTGATGGACGCCGGTATGATCAGTCCGCTCGATCCGGAGCTGGTGCACATCACCGATGACCTCAACGAGGCTGTCGACATCGCCCTGAGCGGGCTGATGTAGGGTAGCTAAAATGGGACGGGGCTAAAAAGACCGGTGCGTAACGTTACATGCCAGTCTTTTTAGCCCCGTCCCAAATGAACTGCTTCTAAGTTGCGGTGGAATAGGGATTGATTTGCGGCTGATAAGCCAAAAACAGTCTCTATTCCACCGCAAGTGGTAAAGGTGCCCCTAGTGGATGGGCTGGTAGCGGGGGCATTAGCTGATGGCGATGGCGTCGACGCCTACGTGGGTGGCAATGGTGCAGCCGATGGGGCCGGTGCCGGCGTCTACGTAGTTCTGGCCTGAGAGCGCTTGGTTGACGAGTTCCTGCTCCTCGGCAGCACCGGTCGTGAGCACGCGCACGCTTGAGCCTGGGTGCTCGGACAAAAATGCGAGGCAGTCGGCCATGGTGTTCGCAACGATGCGCTTGGCTCCGCGGCCCTTCTTGATGGCCTTGATCTCGCCCGATTTCCACTCCGGCGAGACGGCCAGGCGAATGTTGAGCATCTGCGTGAGCTGGCCGGCGAGCTTGGGCGCGCGGCCGTTCTTAACGAGGTTTTCGAGCGTGCGGGGAATCAGCAGCAGGTGGGCGTCGGGCAGCGTTGCGCGGATCTGCGCCTCGGTCTCGTCCAGGCTGCGGCCGTCCTCGCGCATGGCCAGCGCGTACTCCACCAGCAGGCCCTCTGCACCCGAGCCGGTGCGCGAGTCGATGCAGCGCACGTCGAGCTCGTGCGTTTCGGCCGTGAGGCTGGCGTTGGCATAGCAGGCGGACCACTCGCTGCACAGCGAGATAAAGATGGCGCTGTCGTGGCCGTCGGCGAGCACGCGATCAAAGAGTGCCTTAAACTCGCCGGCGCTCGGCTGCGAGGTGTGCGGCAGCTGCTCGGAGCCGGCCATGCGCGCGACGTACTCCTCGGCGGTAATTTGCACCTGGTCGAGCAGATCATCGCCCTCGATAATCACATGCAGCGGAATCACGTAAATGCCGAGCTCTTGGGCACGGGCGGGGGAGATGTCCGACGTGGAGTCGGTTATGATGGCAAAAGACATAATTGCACCTTTCGTTGGGGCGCTTGCGCGTCGCCTTCTGAGAGCAAAGTGCGACAAGTATAGTAGAGTCGTTCCACATTACTAGGTTCAATTGTTGAATAGTCAACAGTTTGAAGTGTCGGTGTGGAAATCGTCAACTGGGGAAGAGGAATGCCAATGGAGGCACTTGAGATATGCAGGCGGCCGGTCGTGTTGTTTGATTTCGATGGCACGGTGGCCGATACGGGCCGGGCAGTGATGACCTCGACGCGCAAGACGCTGGCTGCGCGCGGGTTTTCGGAGGCGCAGATGGGTGACCTGCGTCGCATGATCGGGCCTCCGCTGTGGAAGAGCTTTCACGACTTTTACGGCTTTTCCCGCGAGGAGTCGCTTGTGGTGGCCGACGAGTACCGCGTCTTTTTTGATGAACTGGGACCGGAGGAGTACCCCGTGTTCGATGGGATCCCCGAGCTGCTGGATGGGTTGGTCGCCCAAGGCAAGCGTATGGCCGTGGCGACGTCGCGCATGGAGGCCAAGTGCATCGACATGGTGCGTGAGCTCGGGCTCTCTCAGTTTGAGGCGGTGGTTGGCATGAATCCGCCGCAGGGTCGCGAGACCAAGGCCGATTCGGTCCGCGATGCCTTGGCGGCGCTCGGCGCGACGGCCGACGATGCCGTGATGATCGGCGATCGCTTTAACGATGTGGAGGGCGCGCACGCGATGGGCGTGCCGTGCATTGGCATCTATTCGGGCGCGGCGGCGCCGGGCGAGCATGAGGCAGCGGGTGCCGATGCGGTGGTGCACTCGGTGGCCGAGCTTGCTAAACTTTTCGCTATCTAATGACGTAATGTGAGGGGCGGGCACGCTCGCCGCTCATTGCTAAGGAGGTCGTCCATGAATCAGGTGGAGCAGAGCGTTGCTGAGTATGTCGACGAGGTCTGGGAGGATGTCGTCGCCGATATCGAGCAGCTGGTGAGTTATCCATCTGTGGCCGTTGCTGCCGATGCGGAGCCCGGCGCGCCGTTTGGCCGCCCGGTCCGTGACGCACTCGATTGCGCGCTCGGCATCGCGCAAAAGCTCGGCTACCAGACGAGCGACGACGAGGGCTTTGTGGGAATCGCCGATATTCCGGGCCGCGGCGATAAGCAGCTCGCGACTATCTGCCATGTGGACGTGGTACCCGCTGGCCCCGGTTGGAACACCGACCCGTTTGCGATGGAGCGCCGCGAGGGCTGGCTGCTCGGCCGCGGCGTAATCGACGACAAGGGTCCGGCCGTGCTGTCGCTCTACGCCGGCGCCTACCTGCTCAAGCACGGCATTGTGCCGCGCTATACCTTCCGCGCGCTGCTGGGCTGCGATGAGGAAGTGGGCATGTCCGACGTTCACCATTATCTGGAGAACCACGCGAACCCCGACTTTCTGTTTACGCCCGATGCCGAGTTCCCGGTCTGTAATGCCGAGAAGGGCCAGCTTGGGGCGACGTTTGTGAGCTCCAAGATCGACGGCGGGCGCATTGTGTCCTGGAGCGGTGCCGAGGCGAGCAACGCTATTCCGTCGCAGTCTATCTGCGAGCTTGCGATTGCCGCCGATGAGCTGCCGGCGCCCGCTGAGAATGCCGACCGCCTGGAGATCACCGCACTCGATAACGGCCATGCGCAGATTTTTGCCCACGGCATTGGCGGTCATGCCTCGATGCCCGAGGGAACGATCAATGCCGTCGGCCTCATCGTGGCGTATCTGCGTGAGGCCGAGGACGCGTTTGGTGCGCGCGACGAGCGCCTGCTGACGCCTGCCGAGCACGAGTTTGTCAAGTTTCTGGCCTTTGTGCATGCGGACGCCTATGGTCGCGGCCTGGGTATCGATGCGACGAGCGCGGCGTTTGGCCCGCTCACGTGCAACCCCGGCGTCATCCGCGTGGTGGATGGCTACATTGAGCAGGTCATCGACGTGCGCTTCCCCGATAGCACCAGTGCCGATACCATCTGCGAGCAGCTCGAGCCGCTCGTGGGCCGCTTTGGCGTGACGTATCGCGTGGGTCGCGCAAAGGTGCCGTTCTCGGTGTCTGCCGACGATCCGGCTGTGAAGGCGCTTATCGATACCTACAACGAGTTTACGGGCAAGCATGCCGAGCCCTTTGCCATGGGCGGCGGCACGTATGCGCGCAACTTTGCCCGCGCCGTCTCGTTTGGCCCAGAGGAGACCGGCCTGGAGCTGCCCGCATGGGGCGGCCAGATGCACGGCCCCAACGAGTGCGCTAACGAGGAGCAGCTCAAGCAAGCGCTCAAGATCTATATTGTTGCGATCCTCCGTTTGAATGAATTAGAGCTTTAAGGTTGCGGCGTTTTGCCAATCTAAGTTGCGGTGGAATAGTTCCTAGAATCGGCTGCCTGACAGCCAAACAGGAACTATTTCACCGCAACTTTGTTTTTATTGGTGTAAAAGGCGGGCCATGCTTGGCGGCGGGTTTGTTATTCGTTTGTAAAGCCGAGTCGCGCTTGCGGTAAGGGTCTATCAGATGCCCGTAAAAAACCGTAGTTGGCGCGGGCGATGCCCGGTCGGGGCCGTATCTTTCCAAACAGCAAAGCGGGCGGGGTGCCCGCGAGTCGCATGTATGAAAGGAAGATCATGCTCGATCAGGCTTATTCTCGTCGTCAGTTCCTCGGCCTCGCTGGTGGTCTTGCCAGCATCGTCGGTCTCGGCCTCGTTGGCTGCGGTGGCTCCAACGCCGCCGACACCGCTGCCGAGGGTAGCGCCGCTGCTGCCGAGTCCGTCTCCGGCGAGGTGACTTACGACGGCGCCTCCTCGTTCCAGGCTCTCGTCGAGGCCGCTGCCGAGAAGTTCATGGATGCCAACCCGGACGTCTCCGTCTCCGGCTCGGGCAACGGTTCGGGCAAGGGCCTGACCGCTGTCGCCGCCGGCACCGTTACCATCGGTAATTCCGACGTCTTCGCCGAGACCAAGCTCGAGGCCGACCAGGTCAAGAACCTCGTCGACCATGAGGTTGCTGTCGTGGGCATGGGTCCCGTCGTCTCCAAGAACGTGACGGTCGACGACCTGTCCCTCGAGCAGCTCAAGGGCATCTTCTCCGGCCAGATCACCAACTGGAAGGAGGTCGGCGGCGACGACGCCACCATCGTCGTTCTCAACCGCAAGGCCGGCTCCGGTACCCGCGCCACTTTCGAGGCCGCCGTCTTTGGCGACGAGGTTGTCGACTTTAAGGGCGACGCCGAGCTCGACAAGTCCGGCGACGTTCAGACTCAGATGGGCAGCACCGACAACGCCATCTCCTACCTCGACTTCTCGCACTTCGATGACTCCAAGTTCAACGCCGTCAAGGTCGAGGGTGTCGAGCCCAAGAGCAAGAATGTCACCGACGACTCCTTCAAGATCTGGGCTACCGAGCACATGTACTGCGCCAAGGACGCCGACGAGGCCACCAAGGCCTTCCTGGACTTTATGCTTTCCGACGACGTCCAGGGCAAACTTGTCGAGGAGCAGGGCTTTATCCCCGTCTCTGCCATGAAGGTCGTCAAGGACGCCAGCGGCAAGGTCTCCGCTAAATAGGTAATCGCCCCCGGAAAGGTTTGCAATGGCAAAACAGCTGCCAAAGCGCGACCTTGAGAACGTGGGCCTGGGCGTCACGGGTGCGTGCGTAGCGCTCGTGACGCTTGTCGTTGCCGCACTCATCTTTATGGTCGCCCAAAAGGGTCTCTCGGCTTTTGTCAAGGACGGCGTTTCGGTCGTTGAGTTCTTCACCGGCACCAAGTGGGACCTGGCCAACACGGCCGAAAGCGGGCTGCCCTACACCGGCGCCCTGCCCCTGATCGTCACCTCGTTTGCAGTCATGGTGCTCTCCACGCTCATCGCGCTGCCCATCGCCATCGGCTCTGCCATCTTTGCGGTCGAGATCCAGCCTAAGTTTGGTTCCAAGATCTTTCAGCCGCTTATTGAGCTTTTGACCGGCATTCCCTCGGTCGTCTTTGGCTTGATCGGCTTTCACGTGGTTGTCGGCCTTATGAAGAGTGTTTTCCATGTGAGCACGGGTCTGGGCATCTTACCCGGCGCCATCGTGCTGGCCGTCATGATCCTGCCGACCATGACCACCCTTTCGGTCGATGGCCTGCGCGCCGTGCCCGACGGCTACCGTCAGGGCTCGCTCGCGCTGGGCTACACCCGCTGGCAGACCATCTGGCACGTGGTGCTCAAGTCCGCCATGCCGTCGCTCATGACTGCGGTCATCCTTGGCATGACGCGCGCCTTTGGCGAGACGCTCGCCGTGCGCATGGTCATCGGCGGTATTGAGGCCATGCCGACGTCGCTGCTGTCGCCGGCCTCGACCATCACCACCACGCTCACCACGTCCATGGCGGTCTATGCCGAGGGTTCGGCCCAGGACGATGTTCTGTGGGCGCTCGGTCTGCTGCTGATGGGTATGAGCCTCATCTTCATCCTGATCATCCACATTATCGGCCGCAAGGGGGCGAAGGCTCGTGGCTAGCACGCGCATCCATATCGACGAGGCGAGACTCGGGCGTGTCCAAAAGCAGGACCGCATCGCCACGGGCGTGCTGACGGCAATCGTCGCCATCGTCATGCTCATCGTCATCTCCATGGTGGCCTACATCCTGTTCGAGGGCATCTCGACGCTGTTCAAACCTGGCTTTCTCACGGAGCCGTCGCGCGCCAACGGAACCCAGGGCGGCGTGTTCTACCAGCTGTTCGACTCGTTCTATCTGCTGTTGATCACCCTGGTCATCTCGGTGCCCATCAGTCTGGGCGGAGCGGTCTTCCTGGTTGAGTACGCGCCGAACGGCCCTATCCGCGACATCGCCTCTACCGCCATCGAGACGCTGTCCTCGCTGCCTTCCATCGTCGTCGGCATGTTCGGCTTTCTGGTGTTCTCGGTGCAGCTGGGCTGGAAGTACTCCATCATCTCCGGCGCCGTCGCTCTCACCATGTTCAATATCCCCATCCTGGTGCGCGTGATTCAGCAGGCGCTCGAGGACGTGCCACAGGCCCAGCGCGATGCATGCCTGGCGATGGGCCTTACCCGCTGGGAGGCCACGCTGCACATCCTGATTCCCGAGGCCATGCCCGCCATCGTGACCGGCATCGTGCTTTCGGCCGGCCGTGTGTTTGGCGAGGCCGCAGCGCTGCTCTTTACCTCGGGTATGAGCTCGCCGGTTCGCCTGAATTTCTTGAGCTTTAACCTGTCGAGCCCCACCTGCGCCTGGAACGTGTTCCGCCCCGGTGAGTCGCTTGCCGTGCACATCTACAAGATCTATGGCGAGGGCAGCCCCGAGGCCCAGCGGATCGTCTGGGGCACCGCCGCACTGCTGATGATCTGCGTGCTGCTGTTTAACATAATCGCCCGCATCGTGGGCAAGCAACTGGCAAGGAAGATGACGGCCGAATGAGCGAGATGAATGCAACGCCCGCAACCGAGGCGGCCACGTCCGAGACCCAGGACTTTCTGTCGAGCGTGGGGGAGAGCGAGAAGCGCGTGCGCGCGAGCGGCAAGGCCGTGAGCGACGAGGTCGTGCTCTCCACCAAGGACGTCAACGTGTACTATGGCGACCACCATGCCCTGCACGATACGTCGCTCGACTTTCACAAGGGCGAGATCACGGCGCTCATCGGGCCTTCGGGCTGCGGTAAGTCGACTTTTTTGCGCAGCCTCAACCTTATGAATCGCGAGATTCGCGGCTGCCGCGTGGAGGGCGAGATCAACTACCGCGGGCGCAACGTGAACACCAAGACCGAAAACACCTACGAGCTGCGTCGCTCCATTGGCATGGTATTCCAACAGCCCAACCCTTTCCGCAAGTCCATTCGCGACAACATTACGTTTGCGCCCAGGCGTCACGGCATTACCGACCGCGACGAGCTTGATCGTATGGTCGAGGAAAGTCTGCGTGGTGCGGCGCTGTGGGACGAGGTCAAGGACAAGCTCGACAAGAGCGCCTACGCGCTTTCGGGCGGCCAGCAGCAGCGTCTGTGCATTGCGCGCACGCTGGCGCTCAATCCCGACGTGATCCTGTTTGACGAGCCCTGCTCGGCGCTCGACCCCATCTCGACGCTGGCGATCGAGGACCTCATGTCATCGATTGTGGCCGAGCGCGCCATCGTCATCGTGACGCACAACATGGAGCAGGCGTCGCGTGTGTCCAACCGCACGGCGTTCTTCTACATGGGCGATATGGTCGAGTACGACGAGACTGACGAGATTTTCCAACGGCCCAAGGATAAGCGGCTGAATGATTACCTCACCGGCATGTTCTCCTAGTCCGGGACATGCTTGAGGCCCGCGGCGGCCACGGGTGCCGCCGGACTGATTGGAGAGGCGGGTCATCTCTTTTGCGAGATGGCCCGCCTTTTGCTCTGCGACCGAAACGACCACCACAAAGGGGACAGGCACCTTCATGGTGGTTTGGGGCGGGGCTCGCTGCTATCATGGACAACGTTGTATTTCTACGAAGGAGCAGGGCATATGGCGATTCTTTTGGGATGCGATTCCATCAGCCTAGAGTTTCCCACCAAGCATATTTTCGATAGCGTGACGCTCGGCGTGGGCGAGGGCGACCGCATTGGTATTGTCGGCAAAAACGGCGACGGCAAGTCGACGCTGTTGAGCGTGCTCGCCGGCACGCTGGAGCCCGACGATGGTCGCGTGACGCATCGCCGCGACACGACGATCGGATTGCTCGGCCAAAAGGACAACCTGGCCGATACCGACACCGTGCACCATGCCGTCGTGGGCGATACGCCCGAGTATGAGTGGGCCTCGAGCCCGCGTACACGCCAGATCCTGGCCGGCCTTATTAGCGATGTGCCCTGGGAGGGCACGGTGGGCGAGCTTTCGGGCGGCCAGCGCCGCCGCGTGGACCTCGCGCGCCTGCTGATCGGCGACTACGACGTGCTCATGCTCGACGAGCCTACCAACCACCTGGACATGCGTACCATCAACTGGCTCGCGCGTCACTTAAAGGCCCGCTGGCAGCGCGGTCAGGGCGCGATGCTCGTGGTCACGCACGATCGCTGGTTCTTGGACGAGGTCTGCACCAGTATGTGGGAGGTCCACGACGGCCAGGTCGATCCATTTGAGGGCGGTTACTCCGCATATATCCTGCAGCGCGTAGAGCGCGACCGTATGGCCGCGGTTACCGAGGAGCGTCGTCGCAACATGGCGCGCAAGGAGCTCGCGTGGCTGAGCCGCGGTGCCCAGGCGCGCTCCACCAAGCCCAAGTTTCGCGTGGGTGAC
>CAJKZP010000068.1:0-10537 GCA_905204415.1 uncultured Collinsella sp.
CGGGCGCCACCTCGTAGCCGATGCTCTCCTGCAGACGCGGGATCATCAGATTGCGCAGCAGCTCCAGAACGCCGATGGAAAGCAGCGAGCCCAAAATGGCCTGCAGCACGCCCTCGGTGATAAACGGGCCACGAATGAAGCCGTTGCTGGCGCCGACCAGACGCATAATCGCAATCTCACGACGACGCGCCGTGATGGACAGGCGAATCGTGTTGTTGATGAAGATGAATGCGATAAAGGTCAGAAGACCAACGAGCACCACGGCGGCGATGCGGATGTAGTTGGTCACCTGGAACAGGCGGCTCACTTCCTCCTGGCCGTACAGCACGCTCGCGTTGACGTCGCCGTCATCCGCGATCTTCTGGAAATCGGCATCCTTCTTGAGCTTCTTTGCCGTGCTCTCGACCTTGGACGGATCGTCCATCTCAATAGCGAAGGAAGCCGGCAGCGGGTTCTGGCCATCGAGCGCGCTCATGGTGGCGTCGGCGTTGCCCGACATCTTGCTCGTATACTCGGCCAGCGCGTCGTCCTTGTCCTTATAGGTCACGGACTTGACGTTATTCCACGTCTTAAGCTCGGCCTCAAAAGCCTGAACATCGGCCTGATCGGCGTCATCACTAATGAACGCGTTGATGACAACCTGATCCTCGACGGTGCCGATCACGGAGTTCAGCATCGCAGAGCCCATGATGAACAGGCCGATGATAAACAGCGAAAGGAAGATCGTGATGACGGCGCCGAGCGAGGTAGTCCAGTTACGGAAGAAGTGGCTGATTGCCTCTTTGAAGGAGTAGCCCACGTTAGTTGGTGCCATAGTTGCCGTAACCTCCCCTCTCCTGGTCGCGGATGACGTGGCCGCCCTCGAGGGCGATCACGCGACGGTGCATGCTATCGACCATCTCGCGGTCGTGCGTGGCGACGATCACGGTGGTGCCGGTGCGGTTAATACGCTCAAGCAGCTTCATGATGCCCAGCGAGATCGCCGGGTCGAGGTTGCCCGTGGGCTCGTCGCAGATCAGCAGCGGCGGACGGTTGACCATAGCACGGGCGACGGCAACGCGCTGCTGCTCGCCACCGGAAAGCTGGTCGGGCAGCGAGTCCATCTGATCGGCCAGACCGACCAGACGCAGCACCTCGGGCACCTGGCTGCGAATGACGCCCTTGGGCTTGCCGATGCACTGCAGGGCAAACGCCACGTTTTCGTAGGCGGTCTTTTGCGGCAGAAGCTTAAAGTCCTGGAACACGGCGCCAATCTGGCGGCGCAGGAACGGAACCTTACGGTTCTTGATCTTCATGAGGTCCTGACCGGCAACCAGGATGCGGCCGCTCGTCGGCTTGACGTCGCGGTTGAGCGTCGACAGCAGCGTGGTCTTACCCGAGCCGGAGTGACCGACCAGGAAGACGAACTCGCCCGGATAGATCTCGATGTTGATGTCGTCGAGTGCAGGCTTGTTAGGCTGTGCCGGATAGATCTTGGTGACATGCTCCATAAGGATGACGGGCTCGACACCGGCCTGCTTGGCCATCTTCTTGCGGCTGGCCTGCGGATCGATGGGCGCAAACACCGACGTAAAATCGGGGTTGTTGAGCGCGTTATCGAGGCTTGCGACCTCGGCTGCCTGATCGCTCTCGACCACCGGGGCAGCAGGCTGCGTGGGGTCGGGAATAGCGGCAAAGAGACCGGACTGCGCAGGCTGAGGAGCCGGCGTCGCAGGGGCCAAGGGGTCGGGAATGCCGGCCATGGTAGGCTGCGGCGTGGCGGCACCAGCCTGAGGCTGCTCCACGCGAGCGGTCACGGCCTGAACGGGCTCAAAACCCGCCGTGCCGGAAAGCGCGACATCGCTGGTTGGATTGTAGGCAAAGGGATCGGATGCCGGCTGTGCCTGATCTGCCGGCTGAGCGGGGGCCTGAGCAACAGGCTGGCCCTCTGAATCCGGAGTGGCGAAACGACTGCCCTGGACGCCTGCCTGCGTCTTGGGGGCATCATCGCCCGCACCGGAGGTACGGAAGTGGTTACCCACTGGTGCTCCTTATCGTCGTGCGTTTAAACTACATGAGCGCTTTGTATTTTAGCAGTATTAGCTTTGCTGCACATAAGAAGCATGGCGTGCTTAGGGATCCCGTCGGCCGGGCACAGGGTTACTCTCCAAATCGTCCTCGGACATGTCGGAGCCCCCGCTGCGCGCTTCGCGCGGCAGGGGCTCCTCCGTCCTGCGGAAAGATTTGGAGAGTAACCCTGTGCCCGGCCTGCGATAACTAAGGGGTCGCCGCGTTTATCTTGGGGTGCTGCATATACAACGCTGGAAGGGTCTGAATTGCGCTTTGTCGATATATGCCCTTTTCCCTGATGGGACCGTGCTTGAGGGGCGTCTTCATGAGTTGCGGTGAAATAGGGACTGTTGAGCCTTTAAGCTGGCAAAACAGTCCTTATTTCACCGCAACTGAAACAGGGGCGCTCTCCAAGAGAGCGCCCCTGCCGGGTTTCCATAGTACTGGCGAAACAGTTTTATAGTTCTGACGAAGCAGTCCATGAAATCCGTCTTGTCCTAGGCCAAGAACTCCTTGGTGGTCGCCACGATGTTGGCCGCGTCCAAGCAGTACTTGTGCAGGAGCTCGGCGCCCGGGCCAGACTCACCGAAGGTGTCGTTGACGCCGATCTTCTTGAGCGGCGTCGGGCACTGCTCGCACAGGACGTCGGCAACGGCGCTGCCCAGGCCACCGATCACGGAGTGCTCCTCGACGGTCACGACGTGGCCGGTCTTGGTGGCGCTCTTGACGATCAGGTCGGCGTCGATGGGCTTGATGGTGTGCATGTTGATGACCTCGGCATCGATGCCCTCGGCAGCAAGCTGCTCAGCAGCCTCGAGCGCCTCGCCGACCATCAGGCCGCAGGCGATGATGGTGACGTCGGTGCCCTCGCGCATGACGATGCCCTTGCCCACCTCGAACTTGTAGGTCTCGGGGTCGTTGATAACCGGCGAGGCCAGACGGGCGAAGCGCATGTACACGGGGCCGTCGCACTCGTAGGCGGCGCGCGTCACGGCACGGGCCTCGATGTCGTCGGCGGGAACGATCACGGTCATGCCGGGGATGACGCGCATGAGGGCGATATCCTCGCAGCACTGGTGCGTGGCGCCATCCTCGCCCACCGAGATACCGGCGTGCGTGGCACCGATCTTAACGTTAAGGTGCGGATAGCCGATGGAGTTGCGGACCTGCTCAAAGGCGCGGCCGGCGGCAAACATGGCAAAGCTGCTCGCGAAGGCGACGCGGCCGGTGGTTGCGATCCCGGCGGCAACACCCATCAGGTTGCTCTCGGCGATGCCCACATCGAAGAAGCGGTCGGGGCAGGCGGCCTTAAACTTGCCGGTCTGCGTGGCGGCGGCCAGGTCGGCGTCGAGGACCACAAAGTCATCGTGCTCGTTGGCGAGCTCGACGAGGGCCTCGCCGTAGCTTACGCGCGTGGCGATTTTCTTGACGTCTGCCATCCTAGAGCTCCTCTCCGGCGGCCGTGAGCTCTGCCATGGCCTGCTCAAACTGTTCATCGTTGGGGGCCTTACCGTGCCAACCCACCTGGTTCTCCATAAAGGAGACGCCCTTGCCCTTCGTGGTCTCAGCGATAATGGCGGTCGGCTGACCCTTGGTGGCGCGGGCCTCGGCAAAGGCGGCGCGGATCTGGTCGAAGTCGTTGCCGTCGGCGAGCTCCACCACATGGAACTTGAAGGCGCGGAACTTGTCGGCGAGCGGCATGGGGTCGTTGACCTCCTCGACGGGGCCATCGATCTGCAGGCCGTTATGGTCGACGATCACGCAGAGGTTGTCGAGCTGCTGGTTGCCGGCAAACATGGCGGCCTCCCAGACCTGGCCCTCCTCGCTCTCGCCATCGCCCAGCAGGGCGTACGTGCGGTAAGTATCGCCCCAGTGCTTGGCGGCAACCGCCATGCCCACGGCGGGAGCCGGTGGACATATCGACGCCCGGAGTGTCGTTCATGTTGGGATGGCCCTGCAGGTGACTGCCGATGTGGCGCAGCGTCTCGAGATCCTCCTTGGGGAAGAATCCGCGCTCGGCGAGCACGGCGTACAGACCAGGCGCGCAGTGACCCTTGGAAAGCACGAAGCGATCGCGGTCGGCCTTGCGGGGGTCGGCAGGGTCGACGTTCATTTCCTCAAAGTACAGATAGGTCATGATGTCGGCAGCGCCGAGCGAACCGCCCGGATGGCCGGACTTGGCAGCGTGCACGCCGGTGACGATGCCCTTCCTTACCTCGTTGGCAACCTTTTTGAGCTCTTCGTCGCTCATTGTGCCTTCCTTTCATCCTCATTAGACAAAATGCGCACGGCACCGAAGGTAATCCCAACACAGCCGCAATGCACGTACGTCATTCATTATGCTGGAAACTGATGGCTTTACCAGAGTTTTTATCATTATTTGAACAATTTAGCAGGCAGAACCGCTGATGAAACGGTTTATCAATGTGAACGTCTTTTGGATGGAACGCGATCGACCCTACGCGCTAATGTCCTTGAATCCCTCGCCGAAGGCTTCCGTAACGTCAGCGACCGTCACGATGGCGTGAGGATCGCGCTCGCGCACGATCGTCTTGAGGGTATTGAGCTCTCGACGGCTCACGATGACCATAATCACCGGCTTCTCGGCACCCGAATACATGCCAGTCGCCTTAAACTTGGTACAACCACGACCCAGGCCATACATGATATCGGCAGCGATATCAGGGAACTTGTCCGAGATGATGAGTACCATACGGCGCTTGTTGCCACCATCGACCACGGCATCGATCACGTAGCCGCTAATGACCATCGAAAGGCCTGCATATAGTGCGTTTTCGATTGAAAAGACCGGAGCCGACAGCGCGCATACGGCAACATCGATCGCCATGACGGTCGAGCCCACCGGCAGCGAGGTATTACGCGAGATGATTTGGCCAATCGTGTCCGAGCCGCCGGTGTTGGCGCCGGCGCGCAACACCATGCCGTAACCGATGCCCGTAATAATGCCGCCCCACATGGCGGGAAGCATCAGGTCCGCATCCGCCAGAGGTGCTACAAACGGGGCGAACAGATCGGTAAAGAAGCCCAGCAGCACAAAGCCCGTCGCGGTCTGCACCACGTAGAACATGCCACCTTCGCGCATAACGACCAGCAACAGCAAGGCGTTCATCACGATCGTCTGAATACCAACGGGAAGCGATAGGCCACGCGATGCGCCGACCGCCTGGATAATGGTGGCAAGGCCCGTAACGCCACCGGCAGCAAGGCCGTTGGGAATCAAAAACAGGTCGGTCGCAATAGCGGCCAGAGCGCACCCCAACATAATCTGGGGCAGGTCGTGAAAGAAGTTCATCGATAGAATGCGCTTGATGTCCAGACGATATGCCATGCTGCCTCCCTCAAAAAAGCGCACCCCATCGGATGCGCTTTGAACTTCTTCTTGTATTCGATTCTACCGATTCGCCGGACAAAAACCACCCCTGCGCAGGGTTTGCTCTGGATACAAAACCACCCTGCTGGGAGGGTTTTAATCCATTTCCACATAAACCGGGCGGTTTATGCAGACGGGGTCTCCGCGTCAGCGTTGCCGGTGGCCCAGCGATGTTAGCCAATAACAAACGGGTCCAGGTCGCCATCGTCAAGAACGGCCTCGACATTGCTGGTCTCCACGCCCGAGCGCAGGTCCTTGACCATCTGGTACGGGTAGAGCACGTAGCTGCGGATCTGGTTGCCAAAACCAATCGTGGTCTTGGGTCCGCGGATCTCATCGAGCGCCTCGGCGCGCTTCTCGAGCTCAATCTCGTACAGGCGAGCCTTGAGGATCTGCATGCACGCGGCCTTGTTCTGGATCTGGCTGCGCTCGTTTTGGCAGGTGACCACAATGCCGCTGGGGAAATGCGTCACGCGCACGGCGGAGTCGGTGGTGTTGACGCCCTGACCGCCCGGGCCGCTCGCGTGGTACACGTCCACGCGGATGTCATCGGGACTAATTTCGATGTCGATATCATCGGGTAGCACGGGGATGACCTCGACGCCGGCAAACGTGGTCTGGCGGCGCTTCTTGTCGTCGGTGGGGCTGATGCGCACCAAGCGGTGGACGCCGGCCTCGGCGCGCAGCATGCCAAATGCGTCCTTGCCCTCGACGGTAAAGGTCGCGCGGTCGATGCCGATGACCTCGGCTGCGGGACAGTCGTTGATGGTGACCTTCCAGCCGCGACGCTGGCAGTACTTCATGTACATCTTAAAGAGCATGAAAGTCCAGTCCTGGGCCTCCAGACCACCCTGTCCGGGCTTGATGGTCACAATGGCATCGCCGTGATCGAACTCGCCGGTAAACCAGCTCGAGAGCTCGAGCTCGTCGATGGCGCGGGCCAGGCGCTCCGCCGTCGCGGCAGCCTCCTCGCGCAGCGCGGCGGCATCGGGGTCATCACCCATCTCGTCGGCAAGCTCCAGCGCCGCGCGGGCATCAGATAGCTCACCGCGCGCGGTATCCACGGCAGCGATATCCTCCTTGGCGCGGGCAATCTCTTCCATGGTGGCGCGGGCGGCATCGGCGTCATCCCAAAAGCCGGGGGCCACGCTTTTGGCCTCGAGCTCGGCCACGCGCGTGCGCTTCTCGTCCAAATGGAGATACGACTCGACCTCGCCGAGCCGGTCCGCAAACGCGTCCAACTCGGCGGGTGTTACCTCTAAAGCCTCGGCCATTAACGATTCCTGCCGTGGCAATACTTAAACTTCTTGCCGCTACCGCAGGGGCAAGGATCGTTGCGGCCCACGTTGACGTACGGGTCGTCGCTCTCGTCCTTACGGTAGGTGGTCACCTTGCCGCCGTTGTTGACGGCAGCCGGACCGCCCTGGACGGCCGTGCGAGCCTGCGTCTGAGCCTGCTTGCGCAGCACCGAGTTGCCGTTGTCGCCATCGACATCGGCGGGGCCGGAGAAGCGCGCACCCTCGAGTGCGGGGTCTTCCTTGTGCTCCACGGCCTGCGGGGCAGCCTTGATCTCGATGCGCAAAACGGTGCGCAGATAGTCCTCGTACATGGTGTCGACGAGCATCTGGAACGCGCCGTAAGCCTCGGTCTTGTACTCGACCAACGGGTCGCGCTGGCCAAAGCCGCGCAGGCCGATGCCGGTCTTGAGGTAGTCCATCTCCTGCAGGTAGTTCATCCAACGGGTATCGATGACGCGCAGCATGACCTGGGTGTTGAGCTCACGCATCAGGTCCTCGCCCAAGCGCTCGGCCTTCGTGTTGTAGCACTTCTCAACGTATGCCAAGACATCGGCGGCAAGGGCCTCGTAATCCTCGTCGGGGAACTTCGGCGTATCGATATGGCCGGTGAGCTCCACAACCCACTTGTGCAGGCCCTCAAGATCGCGCTCGCCATCGTGGCTGTCCTTGGTGCAGAACTCCTGCACGCAGCGATACACCGTGTCGTGCATGACCTCAGTGATGTGGTCGGTCAGGTCCTTGCCGTCCAGAATCTTGTTACGCTCGGCGTAAATGACCTGGCGCTGCTTGTTCATGACGTCATCGTACTCAAGGACGCTCTTACGCATGGAGAAGTTGATGCTCTCGACCTTGTGCTGGGCGTTCTCGACGGCCTTGGAAATGATCTTGTGCTGAATGGGCATGTCGTCGCCCATGTCGGCCGTGACCATCATCTTGGAGACGCGGTCCATCCTGTCGCCGCCGAACAGGCGCATGAGGTCGTCCTCGAGCGACAGGTAGAACTGGGTCTCGCCCGGGTCGCCCTGACGGCCGGAACGGCCGCGCAGCTGGTTGTCGATACGACGGGATTCATGGCGCTCGGTGCCGATGACGGTCAGGCCGCCGGCGGCAAGCACGCGCTCGCGCTCGGCCTTGCAGGTCTCCTTGGCCTCGGCGTTAAACTGCTCGAGCTGCTCGGGCGTCACGTCCTCCATGGTCAGGCCCTCGTACTCCAGGCGCTCGCGCACCAGCTCGTCGGGGTTGCCGCCCAGCAGGATGTCGGTGCCACGACCGGCCATGTTAGTAGCGATGGTCACGGCGCCGTAGCGTCCGGCCTGGGCCACGATATGGGCCTCGCGCTCGTGGTGCTTGGCGTTGAGGACCTCGTGCGCGATGCCGCGCTTGGTAAGGGCGGCCGACAGCTTCTCGGAGCTCTCGATGGAAACGGTGCCCACCAGGACCGGCTGGCCCTTGGCGTGACGGCGCTCGACGTCGTCGGCAACGGCGTTGTACTTGGCCTGGATGGTGCGGTACACCAGATCCTCGTGGTCAACACGCTGCACGGGTTTGTTGGGGGGGATGACCTCGACAGGCAGTTTGTAAATCTCGCGGAACTCGGCGTCCTCGGTGAGTGCCGTACCGGTCATGCCGGAGAGCTTGTCATAGAGACGGAAGTAGTTCTGCAGGGTGATGGTGGCCAGCGTCTGGTTCTCCTCGCGCACGAGCACGCCCTCTTTGGCCTCGATGGCCTGGTGCAGACCCTCGGAGTAGCGGCGGCCTTCCATGATGCGGCCGGTGAACTCGTCGACGATCTTGACCTCGCCGTTGGTGACCACGTACTGCTTGTCGCGGTGGAACATGTACTGGGCCTTCAGCGCCTGCTGCAGGTGGTTGACCAGCTGGCCCGAAAGGTCGGCATAGATGTCCTCGATGCCCAGGCGGCGCTCGATCTTCTTAAGGCCGCGCTCGGTGGCGGCGATGGTGTGCTTGGCCTCGTCCATGACGAAGTCGCCCGTGGGCTCAACGTCCTCGGTGGCGGTGAGCATGTCGTGCGAGACGTCCTCGCCGCGCTCAAGGCCGCGCACGGCACGCGCGAAGTCCTTGTAGGTGCTGGCGGACTTGGTACCGGCACCCGAGATGATGAGCGGGGTACGCGCCTCGTCGATCAGGATGGAGTCGACCTCGTCGACGATGGCATAATGGTGGCCACGCTGCACGCGCTGCTCGGGGCGGGTGACCATGTTGTCGCGCAGGTAATCGAAACCGAACTCGGAGTTGGTGCCATAGGTGACATCGGCCTGGTAGGCTGGGCACTTAAGCTCGAGCGGCATGTTGTTCTGCAGCAGACCGACGGTCATACCCAAATACTTATAGATACGGCCCATCCACTCAGAGTCGCGCTTGGCCAGGTAGTCGTTGACGGTAACGACGTGCACACCCTTGCCGGCAATAGCGTTGAGGTAGCCGGCCAGCGTGGAGACCAGGGTCTTGCCTTCGCCGGTCTTCATCTCGGCGATATGCCCCTCGTGCAGCGCCATGGCGCCGATGAGCTGCACGTCAAAGTGACGCATGCCCGTGATGCGCTTGGAAGCCTCACGCACGGTGGCAAAAGCCTCGGGGAGCATGTCGTCGAGCGACTCGCCGTTGGCGTAGCGCCCACGGAACTTATCGGTCTGGGCGCGGAGCTCCTCCTCGGTCATCTTCTCAAACTGGGGCTCAAGACCGTTGATCTTGTCGACGATCTTGTAGTAGCGCTTGAGGTCCTTATCGGATCCAAAGGACAGCAGCTTTGACATGAATCCCATGTGGTTTTCCTTTTTGGCCATCGCCCGTGGCATAAAACCTTGGACGAGTTAAACACAGATATTTGTACTTTAGCCAAACAAGGCGCCGCCTATGCGGTCGACACGCTCGACCACGTAATAACTACGACAGCCTGCCAAAAAGGGACTGGTTTATTTTGGCGGCTTTTATCTGGGAAACCGCTGTCTCTCTCTGCCATTTGGTGCAAGCTAGCCCGTCCCCTTCGCACCAACCTGGCGCAATGGGGACGGGCTAGCTTGCACCAATAAAAAGAAAAGGGCCGCGCAACCAAACGGATGCGCGGCCCTCATGCCATGAATGCGAGTGTGTCCTCGGCGAGCTATTTACTCAGCAGCCTCGGTGGTCTCGGCCTCGGCAGCGGCCTCCTCGACGGGAGCCTCTGCGCCAGCCTCGGCGGCCTGCTTGGCAGCCTCCTCGGCAAACTTAGCGGCACGCTTAGCCTTCTCGGCAGCCTTAGCCTCAGCGGCGGCCTTGCGAGCGGCCTCGGCCTCAGCAGCCTTGGCGGCCTTGGCAGCCTTGGCCTCCTCGGCCTTCTTGAGCTGGGCGGCAGCGGCGCCACCGAACTTGTCGGCGAAGCGCTGGACGCGTCCACCGGTGTCGACGAACTTCTGCTGGCCGGTGTAGAACGGGTGGCACTCGTTGCAAAGCTCGACCTTCATCTCGGACACGGTAGCGTGCGTCTTGAAGGTGTTGCCGCAGGAGCACGTCACCGTGCACTCGACATACTGGGGATGGATACCCTGCTTCATGGTAGGACTCCTTATTGGTCAGGCGCTGGTTACCGATCAGCGCATAAGGCGTCTTGGTTTCCGACCAAGACAACAAACTTGGCTATGGTACCACGGCGCCACGTGTCCCACAAAAGGTTCACGGTCTTTTCGGCACAACACGAGCTGGACCTTAAATATCAACTTCATCCGAACACTCCCCCACATTCATCTCTCGTATGTATCGAGGTATTCCTGCTTGAGCGTCTGCGAGGACGACTTGATCTTTT
>CAJKZP010000069.1:0-10432 GCA_905204415.1 uncultured Collinsella sp.
CCTGCGCCATACAAAACCTTCTTTCTCCGATGGTTCCAACAAGGGCAGGGCCCATCGCCCCGCCCGCCTTCCGGCCCGTCCCGCCAGCTGGCTAGGCCGCGCCCACCTTCCAGCCGAGGGCTTTCTCGCGCATGCGCACGAAGTCCTCGTAGATGCCGCCTTCGGCCATGAGCTCGTCGTGCGTGCCGCGCTCGATAATCTGGCCGTCGCGCATTACCAGAATGCAGTCGGCGTTGCGGATCGTCGACAGGCGGTGCGCCACCACAAAGCTTGTGCGGCCGGCCATAAGCTCGTCGAATGCCGCCTGCACCTGCAGCTCGGTGCGCGTATCGATACTCGAAGTCGCCTCGTCCAGCAGCAAGATAGCCGGGTCGGTGAGCATGACGCGCGCAATGCACAGCAGCTGCTTTTGGCCCTGGCTAAACGTGCCGCCGTCCTCGCCAATCACCGTGTCGTAGCCTTTCGGCAGCTGCACGATAAACTTGTGCGCGTGCGCGCGCTTGGCGGCTTCGATAACCTGCTCGCGCGTGGCTCCTGGGCAACCGTAGGCGATGTTTTCCGCCACCGTGCCCTCGAACAGCCAAGTGTCCTGCAGCACCATGCCAAAGGCACGACGCAGGCTCGAGCGCGTGTAATCGCGCGAAGCCTTGCCATCGACCGCGATGCGGCCGGCATCGATATCGTAAAAACGCAGCAGCAGATTGATGAGCGTTGTCTTTCCGCAGCCCGTGGGGCCGACCAGGGCAAAACGCATGCCGGGCTTGGCATCGATGCAGATATCCTGCAGCAGCTTTCGGTCGGGCACATAGCTAAAGTCCACGTGTTCAAAGGTCACCTCGCCCTGCGGTGCGGCAAGCTCTACAGCGTCCGACGCGTCGGGCTCCTGCTCGCGCGCATCGAGCAGCGCAAACATGCGGCGCGCCGAGGCGTACGCCGTCTGGATTTGCGTAATGACGTTGGTAACCTCGTTGAACGGCTTGGTGTACTGGTTAGCATAGGACAGGAAAATCTGCACGCCGCCCACCGTAAGCGCCGCGGGCGCGGACGTGATCACGCCCGCGCAGCCGATCACGGCAACCACGGCGTAGATGATGTTGTTGATAAAACGTGTACCGGGGTTGGAAAGCGAGCCCATAAACTGCGCGCGCTCACCTGCCGTATAGAGCTCGGCGTTAAGGGCATCGAAGCGCGCTTGGGCGTTCGGGCCATAAGCAAACGCATCCACCAGCTTTTGCTCACCCACATACTCCTCGATATGACCGCCGAGTTGGCCCTGGATGCGCTGTTGAGCAGTGAAGCTCTTATTGGAAAGCTTGGCAATAGCACCGGCTGCAAAAATGGAAAGCGGCGTGACGAGTACCACCACGAGCGTCATGGTCAGGTTAATGGAGAGCATAAACGCGAGCGTGCCAACGATGGTGATAACGCCGGTGAATAGCTGGGTAAAGCCCTGCAGCAGGCCATCGCCCACCTGATCGACGTCGTTGACCACGCGGCTCATAAGGTCGCCGTGGGCATGGCTGTCGATAAAGCTGAGCGGCATGCGGCTGAGCTTGTTGCTCGCCTCCACGCGCATGTCGCGCACCGTCTCGTAGGACAGGCGGTTGACGCAATAGCCCTGCAGCCACTGGAAGGCCGCAGCACCTACGACGACAATCGCGAGCTTGGTAACGAGCGGCAGCAGCGCATCGAAGTCCACCTGCCCGGCGGCGACGATAAGGTCGATGCCCTCGCCAATGAGGATGGGCGTGTAGAGCTGCAGTATCACCGAGACGGCGGCACTCAAAAACGATGCCGCAAACGAGACGCGGTGCGGGCGAACATAGCCCAGCAGGCGGCGGGTCACCGCACCGGCGGGATAGCGCTCGGGGTCGCCGGGCTGGCGGGGACCGTCTCCCAGGTCGTTGAGACTATCGTTGCCGGACACGTTGGCCGTCATCGTGGCGACCGAACCGGAAGAAGTATACGGATTCATTTAGCAGCCCTCCTTTGCGCAGACGAATGCGGGGGCGCACGCGGCGCCTGGGGCGGGCACGGGACTTGGAGCGGGCGCGGGCACCGCGCTCCCCTGCTGGCCCTCGAGCTCCTCGCGGCGAAGCTGCGACTGGCAAATCTCGCGATAGAGCTGGCAGGTCGCGTAGAGCTCGTCATGCGTGCCCAGGCCCGCAACCGAGCCGTGATCGAGTACGCAGATCATGTCGGCGTCGCGAACGGTCGAGACGCGCTGGCTCACAATCACCGTGGTCAGCGGCAACCCGCCCTCGGCGGCACCGCGCATGCTTCGTTTGCGAATGGCATGGCGAAGTGCCGCGTCGGTCTTAAAGTCGAGCGCCGAGGCGGAATCGTCCATGATCAATATCTGAGGCGAACCTACCAAGGCGCGCGCGATAGTCAGACGCTGACGTTGGCCACCGCTAAAGTTCTTGCCGCCCGCCTCGACCGGAGCATCTAAGCCCTGGGGCTTGTCGCGCACGAACTCGCTGGCCTGCGCTATATCGAGCGCCGCCCAGAGCTCCTCATCGGTTGCTGCCTCGTCGCGCCAGGTCAGGTTGCTGCGGATGGTGCCGCTCACCAGCGAAGCGCGCTGCGGAACGGTCGCGACCACACGGCGCAGCTGGTCGAGCGGCCAGGTGTGCACGTCGGCGCCCATCACGCTCACGCGTCCGGTGCTCACATCGTACAGGCGCGGGATAAGCGAGACGAGTGTGGACTTGCCGCTGCCAGTGCCGCCGATAATGCCGAGCGTTTTGCCCAGCGGCAGCTCCAGGGTCACATCGCTCACGGCATTTGCCGCGCCCGCGCCAAACGAAAAGCTCGCATGGTCAAAGCTCAGCGCAGGGACCGGAACAGCGCCACCCGCCAGGTCGCTCGGCTCAGGCAGCGCGACCGGCTGGTTGCCCTCGTCGGTGATGCTCGGCTCGCAATTGAGCACCTCGTTGATGCGCGACGCGCTGGCGCTCGCCTTGGTAAAGACAACGACCAGGTTGGCCACGTAGACGATGGAGGTGAGGGTCTGCGTCATGTAGTTCACAAACGCCATGACCTGGCCCTGCGTAAGCTCACCCACGTTGACCTGGATGCCGCCCACCCACAGGATGGCGCACACGCCCAGATTCATCACCAAAAACGTGACGGGGTTAAGGACCGACGAGAGCTTACCCACCGCGATGGCGACATGCGCCTGGTCGTCGGCCGCACGAGCAAAACGCTCGCGCTCGTGGTCTTCGCGCACAAACGCGCGGACCACGCGGGCACCCGAAAGCCCCTCGCGGCAGACAAGCGCGATGCGGTCGAGCTTTGCCTGCAGCTGCTTGTAGTACGGAATGCAGCGCGCCATGACAAACCAAAACACCAAGCCGATGGCGGGTGTGCAAATCAAAAAGATGATGCCGAGCTTAAGGTCGATGGCAAGGGCCGCGCACATAGAACCCACTGCCAAGAAGGGCCAGCGGATGAGCATGCGCACGCCCAGCGCCACAGCGAGCTGCACCTGGTTGACATCGTTGGTAATGCGCGTGATGAGCGACGGCGTTCCAAAGCAATCGAGTTCGACATAGCTCAGTTCGTTGATGTGCTGGTAGAGTGCACCGCGAATGTCGGTACCCATGCCCTGCGAAGTCAGCGCCGCCATCTTTTGGCAGACGAGCGTAAACGAGATGCCGATCACAGCCATGGCGCCAAGTACCATGCCGTAGTGGATAACGGCGTTCACGTCGTGCGAGCCAATGCCCTTATCGATCATCTGGGCAATCACCAGCGGCGTCAGCAGGTCAAAGATCACTTCGATCAGCTTGCACGCAGGACCAATCACCATATACCGGCGAAACTTACCACCAAAACGCCTGAGCAGCTCAATCATAAATAGGCGCTCCTTATCATCATCTCTCTTCAATCTGATTCATGATAGTACGGCGAGCCTTGGAGATATGTAATCAACTCGTCACAGAACAAGCCCCCGAAACAATCAGGAAACTAGGCACAGAGACAAAGCACCCGAACATGTTTTGGCAAAGCCAACGAGCAGCACTAGCCAAGGGATTAATTGTTCAGATTAACGCGCCTCTACGGGCGCATTTTGGACGATGTGGTCCCGGTGCCGGCGGGCTGTTTGGTAGTCGAGCGATTCCGCAGGCAAAGCCGAGGACCAGCGAGACACCAAACAGCCCGCCGGCACCGGGACCACATCGCGGCACCAAAAAAGCGCCCGTGCGCTCGATGGATTCGGATGCCCGACAGAGGCTCCTTATGGCTGCTTCCTTCCGGACCTGACCAGATTCGGAACATGTCGTCATCCGAACCCATCGAACGCGCTAGGCGCTCGGTATATCTTACCCGCTCCCGCCCGATGGGGCAAGGTAGCTAATTTGGGACAGGGCCAAAAGACCACTTTTGAGTTGCGGTGGAATAGTTCCTGTTTTTGCCGCCTGAGCCGCCAAACAGGAACTATTCCACCGCAACTTATAGGGAGTTGGGATTTAGAGGCGGGCGAGGTCGTAGGATCGGGCGGCGGCTTCACCGGCGCAGATGAGGTTGATTGTGGCTTCCTGGGGGTCGAGCGCTTGGTCAAGGGGCATGGGTCTGCGACAGACCGGCAGAACTAAGTCGACACCCTGCCCATACACCGCATCCAGGTTGTCGGCACGACCGCCCACGACGGCAACAGCCGGCTTGCCATATCGCTTCGCACGACGAGCCACGCCCACCGGTGCCTTGCCGGCAGCGGATTGCTCGTCCATATTGCCCTCGCCCGTTATGACCAGGTCGACATCGCGCACGCGCTCGTCAAACCCAATCAGATCGAGCACCGTCTCCACGCCCGAACGCAGCTCCGCCCCGAGCGCCAGCAGCGCGGCACCCAGGCCGCCGGCAGCACCGGCACCGGGCACGCCGAGCACCGAGCCAAATGTCCGTGCACCCTCGGGCACGCGCAACAACCCCTGAGCCCGCGCCCCGGTAATCGCCGCATCGAGCAGGCGACCATAGCCGACCATCCAGCTGTCGTACCTGCGCAGCGCCTCGGCATCATCCGTCGGCAGACCCTTCTGCCCGCCAAACACCGCCAGTGCGCCTCGACGCCCCACGAGCGGATTCTCGACATCGGAAAGCACCACGACACGCGTGCCATTCAGTACCCGAAGCGCTGGTGCCAAATCGATACCCGCCACGTGTTCAAGGCCCGCCAGGCCGGGGGCAATATTGCAGCCACACTCATCGACAAGATGCGCGCCCAGCGCTTGCAGCATGCCGGCGCCGCCATCGTCGGTGGCGCTGCCGCCCAAACCAATATAGATAGTCTTTGCCCCCGCACGGACCGCGCGAAGTATGAGCTCGCCCACGCCATAGGTCGAAGCCGCAAGCGCCGCCGATTCCGTGCAGGGTGAATACCCAATACCCGCCGCCTCGGCCATCTCAATTACAGCCGAGTCGTGCTCGTCGTCCACCAGCATCCGGGCAGCCACGCGATCATCCAAGGGGCCTGCAACCTCACAGGTCGAGAGCTCGCCACCGCGCGCGGCGATGGCGTCGAGCGTTCCCTCGCCACCATCTGCCAGCGGCAAAGCGCCCAGCTCGGCATCGGGCCACACACGGCACACGCCTTCGGCAACGGCCTTCTCCGCCTGCGCGCTCGAAACGCTGCCCTTAAAGGAATCGATCGCCAGCAGCACACGGCGGGGCCGGCGCTGCACGGGGCCATAGTTGAACGTCTCGCCGGCGAGATCTCCAACACCCGCAAGCGCCTCGGCGTGAGCCGCATGCGCCTCAAGGTTCAAACCGCAACCGACACCGTCAACACCGCGCAGGCCAGCAAAATAGCTGCTCAGCACCTCGCGACATTCGCCTGCCAGCACGCCGGCGGTCACATTAAACCGATGGTTCAGGCGCGAATCGGCATTCAGGTCATACAGCGAACCCAAGGCGCCCGCCTTGGCATCGGTCGCGCCATACACGCAGCGCCCCACGCGCGCGTTGACCATAAGCCCCGCGCACATGCAGCAGGGTTCGAGCGTCACGTAGACCGTGCAATCGGAAAGGCGCCAGCGACCGAGCGACCGAGCGGCAGCGCACAGGGCCGCGAACTCTGCATGAGCCGAAGGGTCTTGGTCGAGCTCGCGGCGATTATGCGCCCTCGCGACAATCTCGCCGTCGCGCACTACTACGGCTCCGATGGGCACCTCGCCCACCGCAGCGGCGTCGCGCGCCTCCGCCAGCGCCTCGCGCATGAACTTCTCGTCGATTTCGGTGATCGTCATCGTTCGCCTTCCCTGTTGCAAATTCAAAACGATGCTATCATTACGACTCACGGAGAGATGGCAGAGCGGTTGAATGCGGCGGTCTTGAAAACCGTTGAGCGCGAGAGCGTTCCGGGGGTTCGAATCCCCCTCTCTCCGCCACTTCTAGTGATGCACCGGCGTCATGGTTCGCTCGAACAGTGCATCGACCACGTCGGCCATCTCGGGTCGACGCTCAAGATCGTGACCCGATTCCCACCAATTTGTGAACAGCCGAATAATGCCACCGGCGATAAACTCCGATGTCGTCTCGAGCGAAACGGGCGCCAGGGCATCTTCGGCAAGCGAGCTCATCACACGCTCGCGGACGGAACGCGCGATGCGGTCGCAAATCATGCCGGTCAGCATGCCCGACATACTGCTCGCCAAAAGGTTATCCATGAGCTGCTCATGCGCCAGAATCATATTCATGGCGTCGTCAAAGACCTCATGGCGAAGCGCCTGTACGTCCTCAAGCGCCTCCGCGTCCGCTGCGTCGGTCCGGTTTTGCGGCAGGCCCGTCATGAGTTCATCGATATAGAAGGCAAAGTAATCGTTTTTATCGCGAAAATGCTTATAGAACGTCGTGCGGCGAATCATGGCCCGGTCGCAGAGCATGGCAACCGTCAAATCCTCAAACCGATGCTCTTCCAAGAGCTCGGTAAAGGCATCAAACAGGGCACGATAGGTTTTCTTGATGCGAAGGTCCATCCGTATCGCCATCCTCAAGGTGTAGACAGCTTTCCTCAATTTGTCGCATATCTTACACCTGTACCACCCGTTCCATATTGGCGCCCCCTCCTTGGCGGAAACATAACGCTTACCGGAAAGTTCGGTATCGCCAAAGGTTGCGGGTATACTAGTAGCGTTACACCAACGGCAGCCGGCGCAAAACGCCGCTGCCATTCGAAACGGAGACATCATGCTTCCCGTCATCATCGGTATCGTCGTTGTCGTTGTGATCGTCAGCGCCATCGCCGGCATCTACAACAACATGGTCACCAAGCGCAATCGCATCGATAATGCTTGGCAGAACATCGACACGCAGCTGCAGCGCCGCAACGACCTGATCCCTAACCTGGTCGAGACCGTCAAGGGCTACGCCAAGCACGAGCAGGACACGCTCGCCGCCGTAGTCAACGCGCGCAACGCCGCCGTGAGCGCCACCACCCCCGAGGCCAAGATGGAAGCGGACAGCGTGCTGACCGGTGCGCTGCGCCAGCTCTTTGCCGTCGCCGAGGCCTACCCCGACCTTAAGGCAAATACCAACTTTACGCAGCTCCAGTCCACGCTCGAGGACACCGAGAACAAGGTGAGCTACGCGCGCCAGAGCTACAACGATTGCGTGCTCAGCTACAACAACGCCATCCAGACGTTCCCGGCCGTTATCTTTGCCGGCATCTTCCAGTTTAAGGAGCGCCAGGGCTTCGAGGCCGCCGAGGCCGCCCGCCAGGCACCGACCGTCAAGTTCTAACAATCACGGCCGAGTCTTAAGCCAGCTCATCAACCCTTTGGGGCCCAAGGCACAAACCTTGGGCCCTTTTCTTATCCACGCACAACGCGCCCACGCACAACGCGCGGCCAATAGGCCGCGCACCATCTTTACTTCAGATCTATATTGCCCGTAACGGCAGCACCGAGGTAACGCAGGCCCGAGGGCAACCTGCCTTTCCGGCGCACTCCGCAGGACGAAAGAACCTCCGCCGCACGAAGTGCGCAGCGGAGGTTCTTTCATGTCCGAGGACGCGCCGGAAAGGCAGGTTGCCCTCGGGCCGGACATACAAGGCAGCTTACGCGACGGTGTAAACCCAGTTGTGCTTATCCTCGACAGCACCGGACTGGATACCAGTCAGGGTCTCGCGAAGCTTCTTCATCACGGGGCCGATCTCGGTGTAGCCAGCCGGGAAGGTCACGGTCTCATCGGCACCATAGACCTTGTTGTCGATCTCGCCCACCGGGGAGATGACGGCAGCGGTGCCGCACAGGCCGCACTCCACAAAGGTACCGGCCTTGACCTCGGCCCACTCGACGGGACGCTGATCGACGGTCATACCCAGATCCTCGGCAACCTGAACGAGCGAACGACGGGTGATGGAGGGCAGGATGGAGTCGGTGTGCGACTGAGGAACGACGAGGGTGCCATCCTCCTTCACGAACAGGACGTTGGCGCCACCGGTCTCCTCGACATAGGTGCGGGACTCGGAGTCGAGATACAGGTTCTCGGCATAACCCTCGCGGTGTGCTTCCATCGTGGGCTTGAGGGACATGGCGTAGTTCAGGCCGGCCTTGATGTTGCCGGTGCCATGCGGTGCGGCGCGGTCGTACTCGGAAACGCGCAGCTTAACGGGCTTAAGGCCGCCCTTAAAGTACGGACCGACCGGAGTCACGAGAATGCGGAACGTGTACTCAGGAGCGGGAGCCACGCCAATCACGTCACCGGAGCCGATCATAAACGGACGCACGTACAGGGTCGCGCCGGAGCCGAAGGGCGGAACCCACGCGGCGTTGGCAGAAACGACCTGCTTGACGGCCTCAACGAACTTGTACTTGGGGAACGGGGGCATCTCGAGACGCTGGGCGGAGTTGTACATACGCTCGGCGTTCATGTCGGGACGGAAGCAGACAATGCTGCCGTCCTCGGCGGTATAGGCCTTTAGACCCTCAAAGACCTCCTGGCAGTAATGGAAGATGCCGCCGCACTCGGAGACATGCAGGGTGTGGTCGGTGGTCAGGCCGCCCTCGTCCCACTCGCCGTCCTTCCAGTGAGCCTCGTAGCTGTAATCGGTCTTCATGTAGCCAAAGCCGAGGCTACCCCAATCGATATCTTTCTTCTCGACAGTCATGTGTCGCTCCTTACATACACAGTTGCATACTCGCGAACTCGCACGCAAGGACCGAGGCCGACCGCGTCGCAACGTCGCACGCCCGGAGCGTAGAGCCGGACGGGACACGCGGACAACACCAGAGCCCATGGCACGTCGATTCGCATGCACGAGATTGTACTCCCCGCACGCGCCTGATAAAACGCTTTTCTTTAACTAAGTAAAGTATTTTCATTCAACTGAGGCTAAAGAGGCCCGCCACCGTAAGCAGTGGCGGGCCTCAACGACACAGTTTGTGCGCCGCCTCGAGCTATGCGTTCTTTTTGCCCAGCTTAGCCTTAACCAAGCCGACCACGGTCGGAATGATCGACACGGCGACGATGCCGATAATCAGCAGCTCAAAGTGCTCCTGCACAAAGGGAATGCCGCCAAAGAAGTAGCCCAGCAGCGTAAAGACCGTCGACCAGGTAATGCCGCCCAGCACGTTAAAGATAACGAAGTTGCGCCAGTGCATGCCGCCCATGCCGGCGATAAAGGGCACAAAGGTGCGGATAAACGGGAAGAAGCGGCCCAGGAAGATGGCCAGGTGGCCCCACTTGTCCAAGAAGTCCTCGGACTTTTTAATGCGCTCGGGCGTCATGGCCTTCACCTTGCCCGAAGCGATAATCTTGCGGCCAAAGAAGTGGCCGATCATAAAGTTGCACTGATCGCCCAAGATGGCAGCAGACCATGCGACGGCCAGCAAAGCCACGATGTTAAAGCCGCCGTTGTGGGCAAAGAAACCCGAGGCGAACAGCAGCGAATCGCCGGGAAGGAACGGGAAGAACACCACACCCGTCTCGATAAAGATGATCAGGAACACGCAGCCGTAGGCCATAAGCGGGCCGGCGGCGATCCAGCTGGCGATCGCGGTGCGCGGGTCTTTAAGCAGCTCGGCGATAAAATTGATGAAACCCATGAAGTAAAACCTCTCAGTTGTGGGCGCGGGCACGTCCAAGTTGACCAGTATACGGTTGCGGCACGAGCACGGGTCAAACCCCTCAAAAGTCTTACTTCATTACCAGCAAGTTTGCATAACTGACACCTGTCGCGCAATGCCGCCAAGATTGTCCTTCCTAATCCCTAGCGAATCGCTATACTTTATTGAATCGCATTGCCATGGCGCTAAGGGAGGGCGGCCGGTGAGCTTTATCAATACCATTCGCGAGGACATCAAAACCGTCCAGGCGCAAGACCCCGCTGCGCAAAACGGTCTGGTCATCTTCCTGTCCTACCCCGGCCTGCACGCCAAGTGGAACCATGTGCCCGAGCACTGGCTGTGGGAGCATGGACATCGCTCGC
>CAJKZP010000070.1:0-10423 GCA_905204415.1 uncultured Collinsella sp.
GCCACCAAAGCCAACGACCTCATCGCCAGCATCAAAGAGTAGCCAATTTGGGGCTTTTAGCTACACAACCCCTTCTCCTAAGTTGCGGTGAAATAGGGACTGTTTATGCGGTTAAAGCCGTAAATCAATCCATATTTCACCGCAACTTATGGAGTTGAGGATGATTTAGCTAGTTGCGGAGGGCATTATCTAGGGTGGCGGCCACGATCAAGGGATCGTCGGTACCGGCGAAGAGGAGGATGGTGCTCCCCTGCCTGCCGCGTGGGGCCGAAAGGCGCGTCGTTGCGCCGCCGGCGGGCGATGTGCGAAACTCCCCCGGCAAAGCGTCGAACAGCTCGCCCGCGCTACGCTCGATAAGGTCAAATTCAACTGCCGGACCAAAGCCGTGCTCGAGGATTCCCGTTGCAACCGCATGGTCGGGATGCGAGCTCAGCCCGGGATAGCGCACGTTGCGCACCATCTCATTCGCAGCCAAGTACTCGGCCAGCGCACGGGCGCGGTCGAAATGCGCCTGCATGCGGGTATCGAGCGAGTCCAGCCCGCGCTCCAGCACGTCGGTCTCCTCGGTAGAAAGGTCGAGTGCCAAAGCACCGCAGCCTGCAAACAATACGTGCGCGCACTCGGCAGCAGCATCCACACGATGGCGCTTGAGCTGCGAGCGCGCCACCGAAGCGGCAACGAGCTTGCGCGGTGCCTTGCCGGCGCACACGCGGTCGAGCGCCTCAAGCGACAGCGCAGCACCCAGCCGCAGCGGATCGCAGCCAAAAGCCGACGCCACGGTGTTATCCACCACGAGCAGCGCGCGGGCATCGCGAGCCGCGCGACTCAGGGCACGCAGATCGGGCACGCGCAGTCTAAACCCGCCGATGGAGTTGACAAACCACCACAGGTGCGGCTCCTCAGCATCAAACGAAGCATCAAAGTTCTCGGACGCGGCGACAAACGCCTCGGCGCACGGATCCCCCACCAGCACAACATCGCAGCCATCAAAGCCGTGCGCAAACGCATCGACAAAGTCATCGGCAAACGCAACCAGGCGATCGCCGGGACGTACAATCCCCAACAGCGACAGCGCTGCCGGAACATGCGGGGCCGCAACAAGACGCGCCTCCCGCGCGCCGGCCCTCAAAGCCCAGGTCTCTTCTAGCTGTTGCACGTCCACGCGGCACCATCCCTTCAGAAACAAAAACCCACGATGCGGATGTTCCCCGCATCGTGGGCAACGGCAGCAGTATAGCGCCGATATGCGACGACTCGCCTAGATGATGAGCGTGTGATAGTTCACGCTCGCACCCGGAGAGTCAACGGTCACGCCATAGGCCTCGGGATAGATGCGCGTTGAAAACACAAGCGCACCATCATTCACAAACACCTCGACCGACGAAACATCGCCAACAATGCGCACATTACGAACCTCATCGACGGGCTCCCAACGCACGGTACGACCGCAGCCGGCAGAAGCGCGGCTCTCATCGGTAAATCGCATCTCAAAGCGCGAGGGCAGTTCGCCCTCTGCGGTCACATACGCCAGCCTAAGCTCGCCATCAACGGTTGCGGTAAACGCGCCGTCGACACCGTCGACAACAACGTCAAAGCAGGTATCGCCGGCAACCTCCAACGAGCCCTCCCCCACACACACCGAGGCATAATGGTGCTCGATCTCGCGCGCCGGCTGCTGCAGCACCACGCCGTCGGCACCGGCTGTAAGCTCACGCGGCACCGTCATGCAGTGCTGCCAGCCGCACACCACAGTGGGGTCGTTGCCATAGGTCGGCTCATCGGGCATGCCCATCCAGCCGATCAGAATGTGGCGACCGTCCTCGGACGTAAACTCCTGCGGAGCATAGAAGTCAAAACCGGCATCCCACAGGCGGAACTCGCCCAGCTCATAAGCGTCATTGCCACCCGTAATGTCGCCCGTTACAGGCATGTAGCCCGCGGCGTACACATTGCCGCGATCCCAGCGACCGCCCTCAAGGCCCTGGGGCGAGAACGACAAAAATGCAGCGGCATCGCCATTCGCATCGAGCTCAATATAGCCAGGGCATTCCCACATAAAGCCAAAACGCTCGGGCGTAGACACACGGCTCTCGAGCTCCCAGCTCAGCATATCGGCCGAGCCATACACCAAGATCTCGCCCACATCGCGACCGGCGCCCTCGCCGTGCATAGCGCAAAATCGACTATCGACATGCGGCCCATCCACGCGACGACGCGCGCCCAGCACCATGTGATAACGCCCGTCCGCGTCACGCCACACCTTGGGATCGCGCACGTGGCAGGTCAAGTCCTCAGGATAATCCTCGGACGCCAGCACCACGCGCTTTTGGTTGAACTCCCGACCGGTAAGGCCATCAACGCTCTCCACATAGACGGTATCGGCGCGGCGGCCAGTATTGACGTAGTCGTACGTACCGTCAGCATCGGAAAGCTTAACGTTGCCCGTATAGAGCACGCGAATGCAACCGTCTTCGGCAAGCGCGGAGCCCGAATACACACCGTGGCAATCGAACGGCTCGTCGGGCAGCAGTGGGGCGCCAACGTAATCCCACGTCATAAGATCGCGACTCGTCGCATGGCCCCAGACCTTAACGCCGCCCTCGACATCAAACGGCGCATACTGAAAATAGGCATGGAACACGCCGCCTGCCTGGCAAAGACCGTTGGGGTCGTTGAGCCAGCCCGCCGGCGGCATAATATGGAAGCGCTGGCCATACGCGCCATGGCCGCACTCAGAGGCGGCAGCGTCAACAGCGGCGACCAGCTTTGCAAGGTCGCGGCCAAGTGCATTAGACATATCAAAGTCCTAACGGATCGAAAGTAACAAGGCGCCAGAGATCGACACCAGATACGGGAAACGCCCGCGAGCATACAACCCGCGGGCACCCTTCAATCAAAAGCTCTTAGGCCTGCTCGGAAGCCTTGGGCTCGTCCTTGTACAGGACAAACGAGACGCCAAAGGAAACCAGCGCGGCGACCGCAAACATGATCGCGTACTGCACGGGCTGGGCCAGGCACAGCAGGATACCGAAGATACCCGTAACGCCCGTACCGGAAGCGGCAAGCGAGGTGAGCGCGCAGACCAGGGCGCCGCAACCGCCGCCGATGCAGCCGGCGATGAAGGGCTTAAAGAAGCGCAGGTTCACACCAAAGATGGCCGGCTCGGTAATACCCATGAAGGCGGACAGGGCCGAAGGAAGTGCCAAACCCTTGATCTTGGCATCGCGGGTCTTAAAGGCAACGGCAAGCGCGGCGCCACCCTGAGCGATGTTGGCAGCGCTGGCGATGGGCAGCCAGTAGGTCACACCGTACTGGGCGAGCTGACCCAGGTCGATGGCGGTGTACATCTGGTGGATACCGGTAACGACCGTGGGGGCATAGAACAGGCCGACGATAAAGGAACCGATGCCGAAGGGCAGGGTCAGCAGGGCCTGGATCAGACCGAGGATGGCGTTCTCGGCCCAGACAAAGATGGGGCCGACGGCAACGAGCGTCACGAGCACGGTCACGAACACCGAGACGAGCGGGGTCACAAAGAGGTCGAACATCTCGGGAACGATCTTGTGCAGGCGCTTCTCGAGGAAGGCCAGAATGGCGCAGGCGATAACGATGGGGATCACGTGGCCCTGATAGCCGACCCACTCAAAGCTGTACACGCCGGGGATGACGGTGACCATGGTCTGAACGCCCTCGGAGGCAACCGTGTAGGCGCTCTGCAGCGAGGAGTTGATGAACGCACCGCCGACGACAGCACCCAGGTACGGGTTGGCGCCAAAGGCCTTGGCGGCGGAGTAGCCGATCAGGATCTGCAGAATGCCAAAGGACGTTCCCGAGACCAGGTCGGCGATCTTATAGATAAAGTTATTGGTGTCGAGCGCGATAAAGCCGTTGGAGGCCATAAAGTTGAGGGCGCTCATAATGCCCAGCAGCAGGCCCGAAGCCACGATGGCAGGGATGATAGGGACAAAGACGTCGCCGAGCACCTTAATGGCACGCATAAAGATGTTCTGCTGCTGCGCCGCGGCCTCCTTGACCTCGGCCTTGGTGGCAGCCTCGACGCCACTGAGCGCGATGAACTCCTCGTAGACCTTGTTGACGGTGCCGGTGCCAAAAATAATCTGCAGCTGGCCCTGGGCCTCAAAGACGCCCTTAGCGCCATCGACATTCTCGATGGCCTCCTTGTTAACCTTAGTGTTATCGGCAATCACCAGGCGCAGGCGAGTGGCGCAGTGCGCGGCCGAAACAACGTTGTCGGCGCCACCGATGTTGTCGAGCACCTCTTGGGCTGATTTGCGGTAGTCCATGACTTCCCTTTCCTCCAACGGGCGCATTTGCACCCGGCCATCTTTGACACTTACACTGTAATCGATTTCAGTTTCATATGTCTGCAATCGTTTTCATATAGCGGTAAACGGTAGGAAAAAGCCGGCGAATGGTAGTTTTACGGAAAAACCAGGCGACTCAGAGGCAGGCAGACGTGCCCAAGACCTAGACATTCATAAGCTGATGGCCAAGCTTGAGTGTCTTGAGACCGCTCTCCCCCTCCACGCCATCGAGCGTGTTGAGCAACATATTGGTCGCCTCGACGCCACTGGTCAGGTAGCCATAATGCACGGTGGGAATGCCGCCCGTCAGCGCGCGCAAAAACGCGTTGTCGCCAAAACCGCTCACGCGGTGTATGCCCTCGCCCATGCCGCGGACCTCATCGATAGCACGCAGCGCGCCCGCCGCCATGGTGTCGGTCGCGCAGGCGATAAACGAAACATCGGGAGTGACGGAAAGCAGTTCACGCGCCGCACCATAGCCCGAGTCGAGCGTAAACGAGCCCAAACGAATCAAGGCGGCATCGAGTGGGTTACCCGCGGCGCGCAAGCCGGCCTCAAAACCGCGACGGCGGTCATAACCGGCCGCGCGGTCCTCTTCGGTAACTCCAATATAGGCAATCTTGCCGTCCACGCGACCCGCAAGTGCATGGCCCAGCTCAAAGGCGGCCTCGTAATCGTCGTGATAGACGCACGCCGCGCCCTCAACATTCTGACCGATCAGCACGATGGGCACGCGGCACGATTCAATCGCCCGACGGTGCTCGTCGGTAATCATAGTTGCCACCAGCACAATGCCATCGACTGGGTGGTTTTGGAATAAATCGAGGTATTCGAGCTCACGATCGGCCGCGTTGTCAGTGTTAGCAAGCAGCATCTGGTAGCCACGGCGACCGAGCACCTGGCCAATGCCGGCGGTAATGCGGCTCACGGACTCCGAGTTGATCTTGGGCACGATGACGCCGATGAGCTTGGTGGAACCGGTGCGCAGCGCGCGAGCTTGGCTGGACCGCACGTATCCTGTCAGCTCAATCGCCTGCTTAATGCGCTCGGCCTTATCCGCCGATATGTAGCCACCGTTGAGGTAGCGCGAGACGGCGGCGCTCGAAACGCCGGCCAGCTCGGCCACATCTTTCATCTTTACCACGAGCACCCCTGTCGTTGAAATCGCTTTCACCATAATACCCAACCCTCGACCGAAAAATATTCGACTGGAAAGGTCTCAGCGGATCATTTCAACCGCCCAGGTCGAGCAAACGTCAGCGAGCGAGCAGCTGCCGTGGCGAGGTGCCGCGAAAGAGGAGCGAAGCGTACTTTATGTACGCGAGCGACGGTTTGAGCGGCAGATCGCCCGGCAGATGCCCGCGCAGCGTCGACCGGTCCGGCGTTCGGCAGAACGCCGGAACATAGTTAGCCGTGGTACTCGCCGTTGTATTGGATCAACGTTAGGTCTTCCACGCCATCGAGTGCGCGGATGGCGTCGGCATAGGGCATAACCACACCGTCCGAGAACAGCTCGACGGCCATCTCGACTTTGTCGCCGCGCATCGTCTTGGACTTGACGGTGAACTTGGTGCGCCCAAACGCGCGCACGATATCATCGCCGGTGGTCTGGCCCGTGTAGTGGATGACCATCATGTACACGCGCGCCTTGTCCTGGTGGCTCGCAAAACCGGCGATCATCACCACGATCACCACTGCCGTGAGCCCCACGAGCGCGTACATGCCGGCACCTGCCGTAATGCCCGTGGTAATGGCCCAAAACAGATACAGCAGGTCGAGCGGGTCCTTGACCGCCGTACGATAGCGGACGATAGACAGAGCACCGACCATACCGAGCGAGATAACCACGTTGGTCGAGATCGCGAGCGTGACCATGCAGGTGAGCACGCACATGCCCACGAGCGTCACGGCAAAACTGCGCGAATACACCACGCCAGTAAAAAAGCGCTTGTACACGTAATAGATCAGGATGCCCATGGCGAGCGCCACGAGCAGCGACAGGCCGATCTTGGCAGGGTCGACCTGGCCAAACGCCTCCAAGACGGAGTTCTTAAAAAAGTCCCTGGTGCTCATGGTCTAAATATCCCCTCGGTTCTCAAAATCCGATTCCCAGTAATTAAATCCGCGCAAGTAGGCGGTCTTTTCGTAACACAGGCAGTACTTGGAGACCGCCGTAAGCTCGGCCGCGCCCGGCGGCACCATATCGCGCACCAGCTGCGGGCAAAACTCCGTAAACTTGACCTCCATCACCAGCTTGCCGGGCTCCAGGACCGGCAGCGCGGGCAGCGTCGCGTCAAAGATATCGTAGCTTCCCACCGCGGCACGCACGTTCATGTCAAACGTGATGCGCACGGTACCCTCATCCATCACCCACGGCTCGCGCTCGTAGTCCACGATGGTCCGTGGGCGCATCACGTTGCAGATGCACTCGATGTAGAACTCGCGACAGAGCGGATAGGGGCTCCTCAGCAAAAAGTCGTAGTCTCCGGCCAGGATCTGCTCAAACTCGCCGCGCGTGAGCGGCGCGTCCTCTTTGTAGATCCAGCTACCGTACTTCTTTTTGCGCTCGAGCTTAATCACCTTGTCGCCGCCGTTATAGATGCGCACGCGATACTTTTTGCGCATGAGAATACCGGCGTCTTTTTCCTCGTAGGCCGAGTTGCAGTAGTCGTCAAAGTACAGGCTGCGAATGGTGTAACCGCCCGAGCGCGCATGCTTGTCCAGCTTAAACACCGGCGCCATGCGGCAGGCAAGCGCGGAGTGCTCGCCCTCGTTAATGAGATATTTGAGCTCGTGGCGGTAACGCTCCTGCGTGGTACGCGCAGGAGGTGCCGCCAGGCGCTCAAGCAGCGCGCTAGCCCTCCTCATACGTATCCTCCACGACCTTACCGCCGTCTTGCACGTAAAAACACTTCATGCCGTAATGCTTGCCGTCGTCGGTCACATAGTAGTCAAACGCATCTTGCGTATAGTCGTCGGAGTTGGTGGCGCGCACGCGCACAAAATACTGGCCGGTATCGGGCGCATCGCAGGTCACCTCGGGAAACAGCACGTCCTCGGCCTTAAAAAGCACGTCGCTTATGGCATAGTCGCGCGCAAGCTCAACGGTATAGCGAATATCGCGCGCCTCAAAGTCGTACGCGGCATCCCAGCTCATGCGCAGCTTACCGTTATCGATCTGCGGCACACCAATGTAGAACGGCATGGGCTTTTTATAGCTCTCGCAATAGCTCTTATAGTTCTCCTCGATCTCAGAAGGAATCGCCGCGGCAATCTGCTCATATTGATCCTTGGTGACAGGCAGATTGTCGATATCGGGCGAAGCAAAGACCAGGGATTCGGTAACCTCGCGATAGTGCTTGATCATCTTGGCCAGACGTTCCTCGGACAAATACGAGCGCAAGTCCTTGACAGCGCGGTCGAGTTCGCTGCGGAACGACTTGCTGCGCAACGCGCGGTTGAACAGCACGTTGCCCCAGTAGTTGCTTACGCCGCGCTCCCAGCTCGCATAGTCCGAGAACCCCTTCAGGCTCAGCTCAAGCTTACGCAACATGCCGTCGTTATCCCAATCCAAAAAGTACAGGGTATTTGAGTTGAGCGGGCTGTACAGATAGCAGTTACGGTTCTGCGTATCGCAGTTGCCCGTCAGGATCTGAAACGCCAACCAATAGACCAGATTCTCGGTATCAAAGTAGGCGTCGAGCACGTCATCGATCTTTTGGGATTCGTCGTTGAGTGCATCGAGCATCTCGATAAGCTTGGTGTGGTCCGAGTCGCCCTTAATCTCGAGCATGCCCTCAAAGTTGGCCTGGTTGTAGTCGGGATCGTCGGCAAGCTTAATGGTGTCCTCGTAGCGATAGAAATCAAAGCTGTTCACCTTGTACAGATGCCCGTTCTTATCCAAGCCATGCGCCTTAAGCGCCGTTTTGTTGAGCTGCTCCACCTGCGTAAACAAGCCGTAGTCCTCAAAGGTGTCGTTGGACTTTTCGGTCTGGTCGCACACCCACAGATGCACAAACTGCGTGCGCAAGCCCATCATCTGGGGAATCCCACGGATAAGGTCGTAGGCCATCTTGTTGCGAAAACGCATACCCTCGCCCATGTGCTTGTTAAGCGCAATCGCGCGCTGTTGGCGCCAGGTACCCTTGCCCTTTTTGAGCTCTACCTTGTAATTCTTCTGCGTATAACCGCTCGACGTCTGGCCGCGCACCTGCACGGTAGCATTGGGCGCTTCCTCGCCATAGCCAACCTCGCCGGCCACCGGGCCGTCTTCGTCGCCCGCCTGCAGCAGGCCCATAACCTGATAGCGCGCCACGCCCATGTCGGCGTAGTCGTAGACCGAGTACGTATTGATCTCGGCCCAGCTATGATCGGTGTTCTCGGAGCTGTTGCCGCGCGAGACCGTCAGGTACATGGTCACAATGCCCGAGTCATCATAGACCTCGTAGAGCTCGTCCTTGTCGCGGAGGTGCTTGGTACCGTCCGAGGACTCGGCCTTTTTAATCTTGTCCTGCTTTTTGACCTTTTTGGTCGAGGAGTCTTCCTGCACCGAGCAGCCCGAAAGCAACAGCGCACCGGCAGCCGCCCCAATCAGGCGACGGCGAGACATCATCCTATCGGTCATCAGAACCTCCCCAATGGTTGCGATACACACGGACCACCGTACGCTCAAACCAACCATGCGGCTCACCCTTATGGCGGCCTTCCTCATAGCGCTGCTCGGCACGATCGAGCAAGCGGCCCAGTTGTGTAAAGCGACCCGTCTTGTCGGTCGCCACCATGGGCTGTTGACTCAGGATACGATACGGCAAGTTGGCGGTATAGGTATCGAGCCGGAACAGCGCCACGATAAAAAACACCGCCGCACCCAACAAAAAGCCAAAGCCGTAAAACTGCTGCGGTAAAAGCAACGACACGGCGGTCGCCAGCCCTGCCACACCGGCAAACAGCCCCGAGGCCAGCACGGCCCCCTTGTAGTCGGTAAAGTACAACAAGATCAGCAGGATCGTGTTGCCCACGGCATACAGGCCGTAGCCCACGCACAGCGTGCGAAAATACCCGTGCATCAGGTTGTTAAAGCCCAACGGTAGGGCCGACAGCACCATGGTCTCGAGCGAGATGACCGCCGCCGTCACAAACAGCTGCTTGAGCGCGCAAAAGCGCAGTTCGCTGTTGAGCGTGGAGAGCATCCCCTCCTCTGCCACCACGATGTCGCCCACCACGCCACCGTCGTTGAACAGGCTGTAGTAGTCGCGGTAGCGCGGATAGAAGTTGACCTCGACTGAGACCACAAAGTTGACGGACGTGACCAGGATCGTCAAAAACGCGATGAGCGCCGGCACATCGTGGTAGGGCGCACCATAAAACAAGCCCTTGACCTGCACGCCAATGGGACCGGCCCAAATTATCACCAAGTGCGCAAAGAGGCCCAGGTTGGTGAACAAGCCCGTGAGCGCCAACGGCATAAACTGATCAAGCCACCGTAAATAGAGCCAGGGGCTGCGATCGCTCTGCGGAAAATACCGGTACAGCAGCACCACGTCCCAGGCGAGCATGACGCCGTAGCCCAGAGCAATTGATGCCAGCAGGCCCTCGACCGGCGGCAGTCCCAGCGCCAACGCGGCCAGGGCGCACAGGCACGCCACGCCAATGGCAGCCGCAAAGCTGCACAGGATACCGCGGTAATCCTTGATGGCCGTGAGGTAACTCATGCCGTTCCAGTTGACGACCATAATGTTGAACAGCCACAGGCACAGCAGCCCCTGCAGCAGCGTGGCGCCCGAGAACAGCAAAAAGACGCCGTAGAGCACCGTGCCCGCAACGAGCATAATGGCGTTGGAGCCCCAAAACGAAGGTAGGATCTCATCCTCGCGCTCGGCAAAAAGCATATCGGCCAAAAAGCGCGTGACCGGCATAGAGAAAAAACTCGTGAGCGTGAGCGACGCCAGCAGCGTATAGGTCACCATGCACACCAGCAGGTCCTGGTTGGCTCGGCCCACGCCCCACAGACCGCACAGCACCAAGATACCCACCTGGAGCAGCACGCCCAACAGCATGGGGCCCGTACACACAATGCCGGCGTAGCCGTAAGCGCGCAT
>CAJKZP010000071.1:0-10343 GCA_905204415.1 uncultured Collinsella sp.
GGGGAGCAGCTACTCGATGCGTGCGGCGAGCTCGGCCTGAATATTGGCGCCGTTATGGCCGTGCGCGAGGCGCGCCTAACCGGCGAGGCCCATGCTATCGCAGCCATGCGCCGCGTGCTCGATGTCATGCGCGAGGAGACCACGGCCCCCATCGCCAATCCGCAGCGATCGCTCGGCGGGCTTATCGGCGGCGAGGCAAAACTTGTCGATGCCACCCGCCGCAACGATTTGAGCGCAAGCCTGATGGGCCCCGTTCAGACCGATGCCGTGGCCCGCGCGATGGCCGTGCTCGAGCGCTCCGCTACCATGGGTGTGATCGTCGCCGCCCCCACGGCCGGCTCCGCGGGCGTCGTCCCTGGCTGCGTGCTGGCGCTCGCCGATCATCTCCAGCTCGACGACGAACAGGTCATGGATGCCCTCTACTGCGCCGCCGCCATCGGCCTCAACCTCACCACGAGCGCCTGCGTCGCCGGTGCCGAGGGAGGATGCCAGGCCGAGGTTGGAAGCGCTGCCGCCATGGCCGCCGCCGCACTGGTCCAGATGCTGGGAGGCACGCCGGAGCAGGCGCTCGATGCCAGCTCCATCGCGCTGAGCAACCTGCTGGGCCTCGTTTGCGACCCCGTCGGCGGCCTTGTCGAGGTTCCCTGCCAAAACCGCAACGCCATCGGCGTGGCCGCGGCCTTTAGCTCGGCGCAACTCGCCCTCGCCGGCATCAAGAGCCTGGTACCGTTTGACCAGATGGCACACGTAATGCTCTCGGTGGGCCACGCTCTGCCTGCCACGTTGCGCGAGACGGCCAAGGGCGGCATCGCACAGGCTCCGGCAGCACTCTCGGCGTGCGAAAAATGCGGAATATGCGGATAGCGAGCAAAAGCGAACGATAGGTGGGACATATGTCCCACCTGTTCCTTATCGCCACCGTTTTCGTAACACAAGCAACTGCGTAATCGCTATAATTCAAGCCCAGACAAAACACGATGAGCCGCAAGGCGAAACTCGAAGGAAATATATACGATGTCGCAAATCGACCGCAGCCAACTGATTCCCGATCCGCAACAGCCCAGCAGGCATGCCGGTGGTGTCCAGTCGCCGCATCCGATTGCACCGAACCACAGCAGGCAGCGCGGTGCGTCAAACGCCTCCCAGCGCCCGGGTCAGCAGCATCAGCAGCATCAACGACGCCAACCGCACGATGTAAACAGCAACACGCGCAGGCAGGCGACCTCGCACTCACGTGCCAATCACAACAACACCCAAAAATCGGGCGGCAGCAATAAGCTCGGCGGAAAGACGACCCTCTTTGTGGTCTTGGGCCTCGTCGCCATTGTCTACATCGTAGGCGTCGTGGCGTTCTCGCAGGTCGCATACCCCAACACCACGATTGCCGGCGTGGACATCTCGTTCTCAAACGCTTCGTCAGCCGCCACTAAGGTTAACTCGGCATGGAAGCACTACAAGCTCACCGTGTCGGGCGACGACTTTAGCTGGACCTACCAGCCCAAATCCGATGAGCCCATCGTCGACGGCGAAACTGCCGCAAAAGAGATTATCAGCCATAATGAAGCCTTTATGTGGCCGGCCCGCCTTGTCGAGTCGTTAAGCGGCAAAGCCAAGACCACCGTCGCCAACAATGAGGTCAACCTCGATCAAGACGTCGACCTGTCCATGCTCTCCAATGCCTTTGATCAAAAGCAGTTCGAAGAGGACCTGGGCGCCGCCATCGATGCCTTTAACGAAGGTCGTTCCGGCACCTTTGAGGCCTCGAGCTCCTATGACGAGCAAGCTGACAAGTTCACTGTGGATAAGGCCCGCTCCAACGAAAAGCTCAGCCGCAAGCACGTGATCAAATATGCTGAGCTCGAGCTCGCATCGCTGGCCGAATCCGTCGATATCACCAAGATCGGCAACGATGCCTACGAGCCCCTCAACGGCACGCTCACCAACGACCAGATTCAAGCCGCATGCGATGCCGCCAACAACTTCCTGGGAGTCAACGTGAGCCTCAAGCTTAACGGCGATGAGGTCGGCAAGGTCGACGGCAGCTCAGTGCTGCAGTGGATCAGCTTTACTGATCCGGCCAATCCCACGCTCGATACCTCACAGATCAGTAGCTGGGCTGCAGAGCTCGCCAATGGCTTTAATACCGTAGGAACCACACGCTGGTGGACACGAGCCGACGGAAAGGAGTGCGCCGTCGAGGGCGGCGACTTTGGCTGGTCCATTGACAGCAAAACGCTCGCCAAGCAGGTAGAAGACGCCATCAACAACAAGCAGACGGGCGACATCGAAATTTCGTATTCCAAGAAAGCCGATACCTTCACCGCAAAGGGCGAGCCCGACTGGAAGGCCTACATCGACGTCGATCTTTCCGAGCAATATGCCCGATACTATGACGAAAATGGTTCCATCGTCTGGGAAGCACACTTCATCTCGGGACGACCGGGTGAGCATGCCACACCCGAAGGCGTATGGCAGATCAACAGCAACAGTGGCGGAACAACGCTTATCGGCAAAAAGGACCCCGAAACCGGCGAGCCAGAATACGAAAGCAAGGTCGACTACTGGATGCCCTTTGAGGGCAACATGGTGGGTCTCCATGATGCCTCCTGGCAGAACGATGCAAGTTTTGATAACCCCAACTCCTACAAGTGGTGCGGCAGCCACGGCTGCATTAATTTGCGGCCGAGCGATGCCAAGGCGCTGCACGAGTGCATCAAAGTCGGTCTGTGCGTGGTCGTGCACTCATAGCGCATCACACGCGACACAATAAAGTCCAGAGCCGCCTACCTTTCATTGCTGAAAGAAACATGCCCATACGCCCGCCCCAACCGGCGGGCGTATATACTTATCGCGGTATGTTCTATAAAGGAGACGTTATGACAAAAGTCCCGACCATCACTCCGGGTCCCGACGATACCGGGCACGCGCTGGAAGACGCCACCGAAACCCTGCCGCTTATCACAAGCGCCCCCACGGCACAGCAAAACGACAACAAGCAAGGTAACGCCGGGATATCCGACGATGAGGCCTACGCAAAGCTCAAGACCAAGCGTGCCGAACGGCGACACAAAAAGCTCGTCCGCCGCGGCATCGCTGCAGGCATCGTGGGCGGCATGATCCTAATAGCCATAATCGCGAGCGTTATCCTCACCTCGCAGCCGCAATCTGCGGACGGACCTGTTACCGATATGGTCATGGAAGGTACCTTTACCACGACCGTCGAGGCAAAAGGGCAGCTCAAGCCTATTTCGGCCTCGGTCGTCTCCCCTTCTGTCGACGGTACGGTGGCACAGATCAACGTGCAGGCCGGTCAGAGCGTCAACGAGGGCGACGTGCTCATGACCATCAAAAACGATGAGCTCGATAACGCCGTTGCCGAGGCGAAGCGCGCGGTCGCGGCCGCCCAAGAAGATCTGAAAAACGCGCAGGCGGCACTCGCCGCCGCACAGGCAGCACCGACGCTGGATGTTGACGGAGCGACCGCCCCGACGGATGCAACCGCCAACGCCAGCGCCGTCTCGAGCGCCCAGCGCAATCTCGCCTCGGCCCAGGCAACCCTGGACCAGGCAAACGCCAAGGCGGCCGAACGCACCGTAAAGGCCCCCAGCTCGGGTAGCATCGTCGAGCTCAACGCCAAAGTGGGCGCCACGGTGACCGGAGGCATGGTCATGGGCGAAGGAGACACGAGCGGCGGAAAGCAGTGCATGCAGATCGCCGACCTCTCTAAGATGAAGGTGACGGTTCAGGTGGGCGAAAAGGACATCGCCAAGATCGCCGTGGGCCAGAGCGCCAACGTTACCTATCCCGCGTTTCCCGATATCGTGAGCCAGGGCACCGTCACGGCTATCGCGTCGGTGGCAAACTCCGACGCCGCCAACGGTGGCGGCGGCAACGTGACCTTTAACGTCGACATCCTCATCGAGGCACCAGATAGCCGCCTTAAGCCCGGTATGACTGCCGAGGTCTCGGTGGTAACCGAGCAGCTTGACGACGTGGTCATGGTGCCCACCATGGCCCTGATGACCGAGGACGGCGAGCACTATTACGTCAACATGGCCACCGATGACGAAGGCAAGGAGACGCGCCGCGTGAAGGTGACTGTCGTGACGCAAAACGACAACGACGCCGTAGTCGGAAAGACGCAGGTCAAGCGCGACGACCAGGGCAACGAGATCAACCCCGACGTGCCGGTTACCAAGCTGCGCGATGGCGACACTATCGTTATGGATACTGGCGCGGGCATGCCCGCCGACGAGGGCATGTAATGCGCCCCGTCATTGACATCCGCAACGTGCACCGCATCTTTGAGAGCGAGGCCGGTTGCGCCCACATCCTGCACAACGTGAGCCTAGCGGTAGACCCCGGTGAGTTCGTCGCCATCACCGGTCCCTCGGGTTCGGGCAAGTCGACGCTCATGAACATCCTGGGTTGCTTGGACAAACCGACGGCGGGCGACTATTACCTGCAGGGGCTCAATGTCGCTGAACTCGACGATGATGAGCTCACCGAGGTGCGCGCGCTGAGCATCGGCTTTGTTTTTCAGAGCTTCAACCTGCTGCCGCGTCTGTCGGTTATCGAAAACGTCATGTTGCCGCTGTCCTACACCAATGTGCCGCGCGGTCAACGCGAGATGCGCGCCGTACACGCGCTGCAAGCCGTCACACTACCGGTCGACCATTGGGACCACCGCATATCAGAACTCTCGGGCGGACAAATGCAGCGCGTCGCCATCGCGCGCGCCCTCGTCAACGATCCGCCCATCATCCTGGCCGACGAGCCCACGGGAAACCTCGACTCGGCAACCGGGGCGCTCGTCATGGAAACATTCCACAAGCTCCAAGAACGAGGCAAGACCATCGTGCTCATCACGCACGACCCGGGCATTGCCGCCGAGGCCGACCGGGCCGTGACCATTCGCGACGGGCGAATCCATGACGGCGCATATATCGCGCATGCACCGAATACGCTACGCGGCGCCATCAGCAACCTCCCCGCGACTTGTACATCCTCCACGTGGCCGAAGGGAGCGAAGGCATGAGCACCCGCGATCTTATCCAAGAAGCCCTGCACTCGCTCGAGGCCAACAAGGGTCGTAGCCTGCTCACCATCCTGGGCATCGTCATTGGCATCGCCTCGGTCATAGCCATGACCTCGCTCATCGGCGGCATCCAAAACAGCCTAGTCAACAGCTTGGGCCTCAACGCGGCCCGCATGGTGCAGATCTACTCGTCCCAAGAGCTCACCGATTCGGACGTAGAGAAGCTGCGCAAGATGGTGCCGCAAATTGAGCAGATCGGCATCGTCGACAGCGCCTATTCCGAGTACAAAGTTGGGGATAAAAGCTATACCGTCATGGCCCAAGGTGTCGATAGTGACATGCTCGATGCCGTGGGCGCCAGCAAGATCGTTGCCGGTCGCACCTATAACGACCTCGAGTCAAAGTCCGGCGCGCGCGTGGCGCTCATCGGCCGCGGCGGCGCCGAGCAGCTGTACGGCAACGAACAGGACGCGATCGGCAAGACCATCAAGGTTTCAAGCGGAGACGTGCAGATCATTGGCGTCATCGACGGCGGCAACGACTCCATGGGCTCACTGAGCCTGTACATGCCCCGAGCAACGATCGCCGAGCTCTACGGCGATGACAATCCGTCGTTTCCCAGTGTGACGGCGCTCGCCGCCGAGGGCACCGATATGGACAAGCTCTGCAAGACGATCGAATCCAAGGTGCGCAGCATGAAGGGCATCTCGGAGGACGACGAGTATGAAAGCGTGTCGGCAAGCTCCATGAAGAGCGCCATCGACGCCCTCAACTCCTTTATGGGCGCCTTCTCGCTCATCATGGGCGCCGTTGCGGGCATCTCGCTTTTAGTGGGCGGTATCGGCATCATGAACATGATGCTCACCAACGTGACCGAGCGCATCCGCGAAATCGGTATCCGCCGCGCTCTGGGCGCAAGCCGACGTGACATCACCGCCCAGTTTTTGGCCGAATCCTCGGCGCTGTGCATCACCGGCGGCATTTTAGGTGTCGTGATTGGCTATCTGCTGGCATGGGGGCTTACATTCTTTGCCGCCAACTCGGGCATCATGAGCGAGTTTGGGGCCACTGGGTCGATTACTCCGAGCTTCTCCATTACGACCGTGCTGATCGCGTTTGCCGTATCGGTCGGCATCGGCGTAATCTTTGGCTTCTACCCCGCCCGCCGCGCCGCAAAGCTCGATCCAGTCGAGTGCCTGCGCTATCAGTAAGCCAACACCAATAAGTTGCGGTGAGATAGGGACTGTTTATGCTGTTAATAGGCTATATCTGACCCTATTTCACCGCAGCTTAGAGAGCGTCTGGTATAACGCTTAACCCCAAATCAAATTGATTCGTTGAATAGACACAATAGGGATTCTTTACACGCTTTTAATTCCACATATGGGTATTACCACACACAAAGCACACGTGAAAGGATATACCCATGTCGCTTACGCAGTCAGCAGAGCGTGCAGCGCTCAACAAGCTCATCGATTATCTCGATGACAACCCGCAAGAAAACATCGACAAAATCATGGACCTCGTGAACAAACTGGTCCCCAATCGCGTATTTCCCGTACAGCGCGAGGCGTTTACCAACGTCATCAAGAGTCGCGGCAATTGGTATGACCTGATCATGCGCATCTTCGACCTCAATCCCAAAATGCGCACCAAGTTGCTCAAGGCGCTTATAATCGACGGCAACCTGCTGGCTTGGCCCCAACAGGAAAAGAACCGCGAGAAATACCAGTGCAATATTCCGTGGGCCATCCTGCTCGACCCCACGAGTGCCTGCAACCTGCATTGCACGGGCTGCTGGGCCGCCGAGTATGGCTATAAGCAGAATCTGTCCTTCGATGACATCGACTCCATCGTCACACAGGGCAAAGAGCTCGGCACACACATCTACATCTATACCGGAGGCGAGCCGCTCGTCCGCAAGCACGACCTGATCAGAATTTGCGAAAAACATCAGGACTGCGTGTTTCTCTGCTTCACCAATTCCACGCTCATCGACGAGGCGTTCTGTGACGACATGATCCGCGTTGCAAACTTTGTCCCTGCCATCAGCGCCGAGGGCAACGAGCACACCACCAACGCCCGCCGTGGCGAGGGTACGTACGAAAAAATCGAACACGCCATGAAACTTTTGCGTGAGCGAAAACTGCCGTTTGGAATCTCGACGTGCTGGACCAGCGCCAACGCCGATACCGTCGCCACCGAGGAAAACATGGACTGGATGATTCGCGAGGGGGCGCTCTTCTGCTGGTATTTCTACTTTATGCCGGTCGGCCGCAATGCCACCAACGAGCTTATGCCCACGTCCGAGCAGCGCGAACGCATGTATCATTTTATTCGAGAGATGCGAGAGAAAAAGCCTCTCTTTACCCTCGATTTCCAAAATGACGGTGAGTTCGTGGGCGGCTGTATCGCCGGCGGGCGACGCTACCTACATATCAACGCGGCTGGAGACGTGGAGCCGTGCGTTTTCATTCACTACTCCAATGCCAATATCCACGACGTAAGCCTGCTCGACGCACTTCGCTCTCCCCTCTTTATGAAGTATTACGAAGGCCAGCCTTTTAACGATAACTACCTAAAGCCTTGCCCCATGCTCGAGAACCCCGATGTACTGCCCAAAATGGTCGCCGAGGCAGGCGCCATGAGCACCGACCTGGTAGAGAAGGAATCTCCCGAACAACTGCGCGAGAAGACCCGTGCCGCCGCCAAAGCTTGGTCATCCGTGGCAGAGCGCATTTGGAACGACCCCAAAGATCCGCTCTACACCAAGCGCCATGACGATATGACACAGGGCATGGCCGATAGCGATATGCACAAGTTTGAAAAGCAGGGCCGCAAGCTTAAATCAAACTGCTAGTACCCCATCATCGATAGAATACAAACGCGCGTGCGCCCCAAGGTATTTTGGGGCGCACGCGCCATATATGACATATATCCCCTAAGTTGCGGTGAAATATGGACAGATTATAAGTTCTACCAGCAAAAACAAACACTATTTCACCGCAACTCATCAAAGGTCTGATGGAGGCAGTTGCCAACAGAAGGTCAGTTGCCAACAGAAGGTCTATTCCAAGCGAAACTCCAGGCTCGACAAGCCGTTAAGAGTCAGGTCGTTGGCGACCGCGCTCGATGGGAACCGAGCCGTCCGACAACGCCCACGTGCGATAGATGCCGATAATGCCGGACAGCAAAAACGCCAGGTAGTAATCGAACATCTCATCCTTTAGACCCTCGGGCAGCAGATCGCGCTCAGCGATCTCGTGCTCGAGCGGCACACGCAGACGAGCCATAAAGTCGTCGAGCGGAATGTTTTCAATCAACTGGCGATTGAGCACCAGGTTGTTGCACAGTGCCTCGTTAACGGTCTTGAAAAAGGACGCCGCAGCGCCAAGTGCGCGCTCGTTGGTGTCGCCACCCATGGAGGAAAGCGTCTTCTCGACCGAATCCACAATCATCTCTACCACATCGACGGCAATGGCGTCGAGCAAGCCGTCGACCGTGCCAAAGTGCACGTAGAAGGTCTTACGGTCGACATTTGCCTCACGCGCGATGGCGCTCACCGTAATATCGGCCAGAGGCTTTTCCATGAGCAGTCGCTCAAACGCCGAAAGAATCGCATTGCGACTACGGACGATACGACGGTCAAGGCGCGGTTTGGTGGTAGCCATAGACGTGTCCCCTTCATGTCAACAGCCCACCTGTAAGTCCTCTACATGTGGGAGATAATCAACGTAAGAGGATTATCCTACAACTCACATCGCAATGACGAGCGTCATCAAGAACGCACGACTCGCCGACCGGGCCCTAGGACCGCTTCTTTTTATTGAGCGCCGACGGGGAAACGCGGATACCGTCGCCAGTCTGACGAACGTAGGTCTTGCGAGCCGGCTTAGAGGCCACAGCAGCCTTTTGAGCACGCTGATTGGGGTCCACGGTAACCTGGTACGCAGGATGCGCCTTAACGGGCGCAGAGGGCGTCTGAGGCGTGCGTCCAAGCTTTCGCATCACACGATCCCAGCGCGCATGAATACTCTCGTTGTGAGCACTCTTAAGGCCCAGCAGTGGGGCAGCCAAAATGGTCGGCGCGATAAAGGTGATCAGACGCCACAGTAGATAGCCGGCAGTAGAGGCCGTGCCAAAAAAGTGACCCAAGAAAAGTGCGAAGCCACCCTCGGCGCCACCAGTGCCGCCGGGCAGCGGAACGGCGGAGCTCAGCAGCTGGACAAAGGCGCTCGCGGCCATGACCGAGAAAAAATCAACTTCGTGGTGGCCAAAGGAGAGCATCAAAAAGTACGGAACCAGGTAGAAAAACGCAAGCTGCAGCATAGTGATGACGACCGTGAGCAGCATGGACGAAAAATGACCGGCAGAGAGTTTGAATTTCTCGGAGAACGAGTAGATCTCGCCATCGACAAAGGTGCGCCAGCCCTCGATCTTTGTAGCCGAGACGCCCATTCGCTCGAGCCAATTGATGATGCAGTGCGCGACGCGCGTGACGGTCTTGGGCATGAGCGCGACGGCAAAAATGCCAAGCAGAATGCAGCAGTGACCGCCAAAGCTAAAGACGCACAGCAGCGTCATGTCGCCATAGCGCTCGGCGAAAAACGGCATGCGGGCAAGCAGCAGAATGGCGCCCCATGCCACCAGGCCAAACTGGTACACGATAAAGCGCGTGAACTGCGTGGCACCTGCCTCGCCCACGTTTTGGCCGGCTTTGGTCAGGCGGTAAATCTGGGCAGGCGTAGAGCCCATCATCATGGGCGTCAAGTTGCCAAAGAAGATTCCGCTCGCCTCGACCGAAATGAGGTCGCGGATGCCGACGGGCGAATCGGGGTCGAGCCAAACGGCAATTGCGTACGCCACGATGCCAAAAACAAGATACAGAAACATACAAAAGCATGCAGCAAAGAGCCAGGGCATCTGAACGCTGGACATAGCGGCCCAAAACTGCCCCATCTGCCCGGTCACGACCAGATAGACGATGTAGCCGATTAGCACAACGCCGATGAAGATAGCGCCGCGACGCGCGCTCTTGTTGTCATCGCCGCCAGAAACCTCAACCTGAGGCTTAGGCGCATGCTGAGAGGACTCCGTCATGAGGCTCCTTCTGACCGTCAAAGTATCTGGCCTATTGTACCCGTATGGGAGATGAGCAAAACGTAAAGCCATGAGGCAAATGGGATTAACAGACCAGCCCGCATGCATTAAAAAACCCGACCTTCTAAATGAAGACCGGGTATCTAAACATGGTAGCCCGTACCAGATTCGAACTGGTGATCTCCGCCTTGAGAGGGCGGCGTCC